>JBKJLT010000206.1:0-10329 GCA_046596765.1 Ferruginibacter sp.
CCTTTGCCTGCTGGATGTAATGATGCCCAATATGGATGGATTTACATTGGCTGAAGAAATACGCGACGTAAACCCTGATGTGCCTTTGTTCTTTTTAAGTGCAAAAACAATGAAGGATGACATTATACAGGGTTATAAACTGGGTGCCGATGATTATATAACAAAGCCTTTTGACAGTGAAGTTTTGCTGCTTAAAATAAAAGCTATTTTAAAGCGCAATGAAGAACTGCACCGTGAAGAAGTGAATGCAGAGTACGATCTGGGCAAGTACCATTTTAACCCTCGCCTGCGGGAACTCATCATTGATGGTAAAACACAAACCCTTTCGCCAAAAGAAAATGAACTCCTTAAAATGCTGAGCGAATACAAAAACGACTTGCTTAGCCGTGAAATTGCCCTGAAAAAAATATGGGGAAGTGATACTTACTTTAATGGCCGCAGCATGGATGTGTACATTGCCAAGCTGCGTAAATATTTCAAAGAAGGCCCTGCACTGGAAATTGTAAACATTCATGGCAATGGTTTCAGGCTGGTGGTTACAGAATAATTTTATGATTATTAAAATATAAAATGCCGCTTTATACAGAGCGGCATTTTTTTATTCTGTTCTTTACAATCATTTAGTATCACCAAACAATAAATTTTCATTACCCCCAAAAGCCGATTTTTTCCCCAAATGCTCGTAAGCCTTTGCAGTAGCTTCTCTTCCACGTGCAGTGCGTTGTAAAAAACCTTCCTGTATTAAAAATGGTTCGTACACTTCTTCCAGCGTACCTACTTCTTCGCCAACGGCAGTGGCAATGGTAGTAATGCCAACGGGGCCACCTTTAAATTTATCAATGATAGTGTGTAAAATACGGTTGTCCATTTCATCCAGCCCATGCTTATCTACATTCAATGCTTTTAGGGCATGTTCGGTAATGGCGATGTCAATGGTGCCATTGCCAATAACCTGTGCAAAATCACGTACCCGGCGCAGCAGACCGTTTGCAATACGTGGCGTACCACGGCTGCGGCCTGCAATTTCTGCAGCGGCATCGCTGGTAATTTTGGTGTTTAAAATTTTAGACGAACGCAGGATAATATTTTTAAGCGTAACCGCATCATAATATTCCAGTCGTGATTTAATACCAAAACGGGAAAGCAAGGGTGCCGTAAGCAAACCACTTCTGGTTGTTGCGCCAATCAATGTAAACGGGTTCAGGTTAATCTGCACACTACGTGCATTGGGCCCACTGTCAATCATTATATCAATTCTAAAATCTTCCATGGCAGCATACAGGTATTCTTCTACCACGGTACTTAACCGGTGAATTTCATCTATAAACAAAACATCGTTAGGCTCCAGGTTGGTTAATAAGCCAGCCAGGTCGCCGGCCTTTTCAATAACCGGTCCGCTGGTTTCCCGTATGCTTACACCCAGCTCATTAGCTACAATGCGGCTGAGGGTTGTTTTCCCTAATCCCGGCGGGCCGTGAAAAAGTATATGATCCAAAGCCTCGCCACGCATTTTGGCTGCTTTAATAAAGATGGTAATATTATCAATTATCTGGCTCTGGCCCGAAAAATCGTCAATAGCCGCCGGCCTGATGGTATTTTCAAATTCTTTTTCTGCAGAGTTTAAAAATTCAGATTCATTATTTAAATTCGGGTTGGCCATGAACATTTTTTTTCAGAATTGTGAAATTAGTCATTAATCGTCTATTGTCATACAACGCTGACAATGGGCAACCTCCCAAACCATCATATCGCCATTAATCAAAAGGATTATTAAATTCCCTAAATTGGGGAGTAATTTTACTGTATGCATAAAACAAATGTTAGATATTGGCTTTGCCAGCTAACCGGTTGGGGAGTTTGGGGGCTGATTTTACTATACTTTAATTTTGTGGTTTTTGGCGACCGGTTTAAAGAGCAGGGCGGCCAAAAAGAATATCTGATAAGCCTTGGCATTTTATTAATATCTGGTATATTAGCAACTCATCTGCTTCGTATTATCATAAAAAAAACAAGCTGGTTAAAGTTTTCTTTTAACAGTATCTTTTTCATGTTTATTCTTTCGGTTGGTGCCACCGGTACGGTGTTGTATTATGGTAGTGATTATATTGAGGCACACTCCCGATATTCATACGATGCCTACCGCAATAACCAGAAGCTGGAAAAAGCCGTTAAGATGGAGAAGGAATTTGGGCTGGATTCGCTTGCATACTTTAAAATAAATACGTTCAGCAAAGACACATCCGTTCAAAAAGGAATTTTAGAAATAAAGAAAGCAACCGGCTGGGCAAAAAATAAAAAAGGCGAATGGATTTATGAAGACAAATCGGACCTGGTGGGCATTTATTACACGCTAATGCTCATCGCCATCTGGATGCTTATTTACATTGTTTACCACTATGTAGAAAAAAACAGGAAAGATCAGCTTGACCGCCTGAAATTAGAAACGACAGTAAAAGAACTTGAATTAAAAACCATCAAATCGCATATCAATCCGCATTTTATTTTTAATTCGCTCAACAGTATTCGTGCATTGGTTGATGAAAACCCCCAACGTGCCAGGCGGGCCATCACCGAATTAAGCAATATCCTGCGCAGCAGTATGCAGGCCGAAAAATCGGAAACAGTGCCCCTGGAAAAAGAACTGGATATTGTAAAAGATTACCTGGCGCTTGAGCAAATGCGTTTTGAAGAAAGATTAAAGATTGAATTTGACATTGATGAAGATGCCCTGCAACAACAGGTGCCACCCATGATGCTGCAAACGCTGGTTGAAAATGCCATTAAACACGGCATCAGCAAACAGGTTTTAGGCGGTGTGGTACGTGTTGTTGCTGTTTTTAAAGATAATGTTATGCAGTTGCAGGTACAAAATACCGGTCAACTCTTAAGCAACCCAAATGGTGAGGGTTTTGGAATTAAAAGTACGCAGGACCGCCTTAATTTAATGTACCAGGGCAAAGCTGTTTTCGAAATAAAAAACCTTGGTGCTACGATGGTTGAATCGAAAGTGACATTACCGGTTCTGGTTTAAAAAATTACTCAACTCAAAAAAAATTATATTATGCAGAAGGCTGTGATCATTGATGATGAAAGGTTAGCAAGAAATGAATTGAAAAAACTGTTGCTCGAGTTTCCGGAAATTGAAGTAGTGGGCGAAGCGGCCAATGCTGCCGAAGGTTTGGAAAAGATAGAGAGCCTGTCTCCCGATCTTATTTTTTTAGATATACAGATGCCCGGCAAAACCGGGTTTGATATGCTTACGGAATTAGACAGTGCACCTCATGTAATTTTTACAACGGCTTATGATGAATATGCCTTAAAAGCTTTTGAAGTAAATGCACTGGATTACCTGATGAAGCCCGTTGAGCCAAAACGCCTGGCCGATGCCATTCAGAAATTACAACTGGCCGATGAAAAAGAAATGGCGGCTACTATGGCCGGTATTAACCGCGGTATTTTAACCGATAAAGACCAGGTATTTGTAAAAGATGGGGAGCGCTGCTGGTTTGTAAAACTGGGCGAAGTAAGGCTGTTTGAAAGTGTGGGAAATTATGCCAAAGTATTTTTTGGCAGCTACAAACCGTTAATTTTAAAATCACTTAATGCACTGGAAGAAAGGCTGGATGAAAAACTTTTTTTTCGTGCCAACCGCAAGCATATTGTAAACCTGCGCATGATTGAAAAAATTGAACCTTATTTTAACGGCGGACTTTTATTAGAACTGCAGGGCGGAGAAAAAATTGAAGTAAGCCGCAGGCAGGCGGTAAAGTTTAAGGAGATGATGAGTTTGTAGAAATTTGCTGATTTGCAAATGTGCTAATTAAAACCCCACAATGAAAAAAATACTATTAGTTGTTTGTGCAGGCTTTTTAAGCCTGTTTTCTTTTGCGCAGGATATTGATAAGATCATCAACGCAACGGAAGTAGAGCGTATTGAAAAAATATTATCTGCCGATGATATGCAGGGCCGTAAAACCTTTACGCCCGGTATTGATAAAGCTGCCGAATTTATTGCCACCGAATTTGCCAAAAGTAAACTGAATTATTTTGGCAAAAGCAACAATTATTTTCAGCAGATAACATTGATTAAAACCAAAATAATTGAATTAAAAGGCACGCTTGATGGAGAAATACTCAGCACTGCCAATGTGGTGATAAACACATCGGCAGCCGATTTGGAAGTACAAAACCTGAAGCATTACGAAATAGTATTTATAAAGAAAGATGATGATTTCAGTAAAATGATCTTCCCTTTAACGCAATCCGAAAAAAATTTACTGGTATTGGTTGATACCGCTCAATTCAGGCTTTTTAAACGCATACAATGGGTAACAGGCCGCGATAGATTTGTATCGCCTTATACACAGATTTTTGTTTTAACTGCCAATGTTAACCCAGCCAGCATACAACTGCATGCCAAAAACGAAATATCAGAACAAAAGCTGAAAAATGTGGTTGGTGTAATACCCGGTAAATCCAAAAAAGATGAGTATGTAATTTTTGCGGGGCATTACGATCATTTGGGTACTGGCAGGCCCGATGCAAACGGCGACAGTATTTACAATGGCGCCAACGATGATGCTGCCGGCACCACAGCGGTGATGATGCTGGCAAAATATTTCAGTGAATTAAAAAATAATGAACGCACCTTAATTTTTGTTGCATTTACCGCAGAAGAAATTGGTGGTTATGGCAGCCGTTACTTCAGCAAACAATTAAATGCCGATAAGGTAGCAGCCATGTTTAATATTGAAATGATTGGCACCGGCAGTAAATGGGGAACCAACAGCGCTTATATTACCGGCTACGAAAAAAGCAATATGGGCAAAATTTTACAGGCTAACCTAACAGGCTCTAAATTTCGTTTTGAACCAGACCCTTATCCCCTTCAAAATTTATTTTACCGCAGCGATAATGCAACACTGGCCAAACTGGGTGTACCAGCTCATACCATCTCCACATCTAAAATGGAAGAAGCCCCCAATAATGACCCCAATTATCATAAACAAAGCGATGATATATCAACACTTGATATGAACAATATGGCAGAGATCATTAAAGCCATTGCCCTCAGCAGTAAAACCATTGTGAGTGGCATGGATACGCCAACGAGGGTAGAGAAGGAGAAATAGCTGAAAAAAAAATGTTATGCAGCAATTAATTTTGTTGAAATTACAGAAGACAATTCATAGCATGGCAAATGTGGCGTGGCGTGATATCCGCAGTTTAAAAGAACCAGTAGCTGTTTACTTCCGCACTTAAAAATATCTACCCTATATAATGAACGCCTCAATGCTTTTCTAAAAACACAGCCATTTTAAAATACCGTGTAAAAACGGTTTGCACTTATCGTTATTTTTTGTATTTTGTTACTGATAGCTGAATTTTTGTTCAGCATTATTATTCCCTAACAAATAAAAAAAATCTCAATGGCAAAATCAAAAAAAATCAAAAGCAGGTCTCTTGGTTCTGTTGAAGAAACAATTTCAACAAAAAAAATAAAACCCCTAAGCGCACGCAGCCTTGCAGCAGATGGTGAAAGGGGTTTAAAAAGAATTATGACCGATGCTGAAGTACTGGCTCTGTATGGTACACCGGGCAACTCGGCAAATTTTACCCAAATTCTTGCGCCATTCCCGTTGATAATTGCGTGGGATAAAACCATAGTAGTGCAAAAACTTACGTGCCATAAAAAAATAGCCACCCCACTCAGCAATGTACTTGCCGATTTGCTTGCTGCTTATGGTAAACAAAAACTGCACGATTTGGGTATTGATCTTTTTGGCGGCCTTTACAACCTGCGTAAAATGAGGGGCAGTACCACCCGCTGGAGCAGGCACTCCTGGGCAATAGCAATAGACCTTGACCCTGATAGAAACGACCTTAGAGAAGACCATACCACGGCAAGATTTGCAAGGCCGGAGTACCAACCGATGATTGATATTTTTTACAAACATGGTTTTGTTGGGTACGGCCCCGAAAAAGATTATGACTGGATGCATTTTGAAATAGGCATATAATAAATGCAGCTTTTTTTCATCTTTAAAAATATAATTTATGGCTTATAGTATTTCCATACATATAGGATTGAATGTAATTGACACAGGGCATTACGGCAGCAGCAATGTTTTAAAAGGTTGTATTAATGATGCAAAAGCCATGCACGCCATTTCAAAAAGCAAAGATTTTGACGAAAGTTATTTGCTGATTGATAAGGATGGCACGTATAAAAAAGTGACAACACAGTTAAAAAAAGCTGCCCGTAAATTAAAAAAAGGCGATTTTCTTTTTATAACCTATGCCGGCCACGGAGCCAGTGTGTGGGATAATAATAATGATGAAAATGATGGAAAAGATGAAACCTGGTGCCTGTACGACAGGATGATACTGGATGATGAACTTGCCGCATGCTGGGCTAAATTTAAAGATGGCGTAAGGATACTGATGGTATCTGACAGTTGCCACAGCGGCTCGGTATCACGTACAATGACAAGTAACGGAGAACTGGTGGATGATACTCCGGCTGAGGGATCGAGGGGATTAAAAGACGGGCCAGAAATTTACGACAGAAATAAAGTGGTGTATGAAAAGACCATACCTGCAGATAAAAACATTGCAAAAGGTACAGGCATAAAAGCAACGGTACTGTTACTATCGGGTTGCCAGGATAACCAGAAATCACGCGATGGAATAAAAAATGGCCTGTTTACCGAAAAGTTGCTGAAGGTATATGCTGACGGAAAATTTACCGGCAACTATGCAGGGCTGCTGGTAAAAATTTTAAAGCTGATGCCATCAAACCAAACTCCCAATTACTCCATTATTGGTAAACGCAATGCGCCCTTTGAGGCAGCTAAACCTTTTGAAAAATAAATGAGGAAGTCTCAAAAGTAAATTGAACCCCTTGAGAATCGCCTGTACGAAAATTTTATCCATCAGGGATACGAATAAAAAGAGGCTGTTCTCGACTTTTGAGACAGCCTCTTACTTTTTACAGTTTATCCAATTCCTTTTTTAGATCCTGAAGATGCAAAACAATATTTTTTTTGCCGGTATGTTTTGCAAAGTTTATCAGCAAATCAATATTTTCTACCTGTCTTGCTTTTTTGTTAACAGAGCCGCTTTTTGTCCAGATTCTCTCATACTCTTGCTGCAAGCCCGTAATTGTTTCTTTCGAAGGCTTCATTAAAAATTTACAAAGAGAAACATCCGACATACCTGCGAGCCCCCAATATGACTGATCGTTGCTTTTTGCATTTTTTTCATCCAGCTCTTTTATAATGCTTTTAATTTTTGATGCAGAAAGAGGCTCCCTTTTTGTAATTTCTTTCCCTGACTGCCTGTCCTGGCTTATGTACGGCTCTTTCCATTCACCGGTTGGCATGCCCAAAAGCGCTTTTATAGAAAGCCAGTTGCAAAAACTGTAGCTGTTATTTAAAATCATGTAAGCCGAAAAATAATGCTTTGCTGCTTCTGTAAGGGCCGCTTTGGTTTCTTTGGCAGCCTTGGTTTTATCATCTATATGCGATACTACAAATGCCCTTCGCTTAACAGCACTTCCAATCAGCGAGTACCTTTCGGATGTTTCCCAAATTGCCAGTAATCGCCGTATATTAGCAACGGTGCCATCAATAGTTGTTAGCGTACTGCCTATTAATTTATCATCTGCCAGTTTACTGTTAAGCGCAGTTATAAACGCAAGCATGGCTTTTTTTACTGTAATGTTCTGAAATTTTTCTAGCGATGCTACTTTAAAATCGGCAGTTTCTGATTTAAACATCTCATTAAAAACCTCAATAGCCTTGTCATAATCATTCAGCTCAATATACGCCGTTGCTTCAAGCTGCTTTAATAATGGGGTGTCTAAACCGGCATCTTTAATCGCTTTAGAAGTTTCTTCCAGTTGTTTCTTTAACCCCTCGGGTTTATAAAATGCCACTTCAGATTTACTGATGATATTATCCAGTTTGTTTTCTGCCTGCTGCGGAATATCAAAGTTGAGCGGTTCAGGTTTCCATACGCTGATATCTAACTTAAACTGGGGCTGGCCATAACATTGAAACGCTCCCCAGGTATTGGTATTGCCAAAGTTTCTATATACATGCTTTCTTGCCCTGTGTACGGCATTGCCAAAGTTGCTGCCATCAAGCATTTGTTTATAAAACTCTTTTGCAAAAGCAAGCGCTGCCGAATCATCCACTTCCCATCCTGCCACCACCACTGCTTTTACACCTTTGCGTATCAGCTCTGAACCAATATTGGCTGCCAGTTTATACCTGTTGGCAGAGTATGATTCGGAATAAGCATTTACTTTACCAAGAAAACAGCAGTTGATAAATACAAGCTCCGGTGTACCCGGCAGTTGCGATATGCGGCCGGGTGTTATTAAAACAGGCTCGCCGGTATCTTTGTCTTTACCTATTACAATACCGGTTTTTTTGTTGTCGTTTTTATCAAAAAAGCCATGAGCCGCAATGTGAATTATTTTATAATCCTGTTTGTAAAGGCTGGTAAATATCGTGCTCGGCTTTTCATTTATCAGGGGCAGCTCTACATTTATTTTTCCCCGGTATTCCGGCTTGTTTAATAAATCATACACTTCCCGTGCTTCCCGGGCAGCGCCTGGCAATTGCCGTGCTTTTTCAAAACCTTCCAGGTTGGGGTCGCCAATGATGATTACATTATTACTTTTAATGGGCGTGCCGGGCTCAAAATCTGTTATTGATAGTTGCCTTATCATGGGTGCCGATATACACAATGGCTTTTCTGTTTGCGAACCGGTTTGCAGCAGCTCCCACGGAAATGAAGCGGTGTAATTATCAAGCACCCACATAATGGGCGAATTGCGTTTGATGGTTTCTTTAAAGTAAGTTGGTATCAGCAATTCAAACAATGCCCGTGCTTTTTCATATACCCATTGTTTATTGGTAGATACATCTTCCATAATACTTTCAAGCGGCTTCAGATTGTCTGTCAGCTCTTGTTTCTCTTCCCTTGCATTGTTGGTACTGCTGTAAAACGAAAGCTTGGTAGAAGCTGGCGTAGTGCCGGTATCTGTTTCGGAAAGTACGCAAAGGCGCTGCCACCAGTCGTTGCCAATGTCGGTAAACAACCGCTTTCTTGCTCCCAGGTTTTTACGGATCATTTTTTGGGCCAAGCCCAGGTTCATACCATCGCTGTTGCCATGCATTAATGCGTTGATGCTGGTAAAGCATGCAATACTTCTGTCTTCATACAATTCAATAAATTCCAGTTCGGTGATGTATAAATCCTGCAGGCCGGTGAGTGCAATTACGCTTTGGTTTGCATTTATTACACCTTGCATAATGGCACGGCAAGCACTTTCAATGGCCATACCGCCATAACCGGCACCTATCAACAAGGTAGACAAACCCAGCTTTTTCTTTTGGCCATTACCGCGTTTTGCCACATCATTTTTGCAATTGGTAAGCAGGTAATCGCTTGCAGCTTTTTCAATGGTAAGTGTAAGCTGGTAGGCATTTAATGTTTCAGAAAGGCCAAGACCCACTATTACACAACCGGGAAAATCATTGCTGTCATCGGGATTGGGGAAATATTGGCTGGTGCCAATGGCGCCGGGATATAGCCCCAGTATGTGTTTGTACTGCAACCCTTTTTTCAGGTAAGCGTTGGCAACATCTTCTGCATTGTAAATATCGTCGTATGCAAAATGCCCTATCATTATGGGGTAGCGGGCAAACATAAGATCGCCGTGGCTAACGCCAACATTCAGTATGGGGGTATTGGTTTCATCAGCTTTTATCAAATCATCAAGTCCCAGTATGCCGGTTTCTATACCTGCTTCGGAGGTTTCAAATTCAAATTTTTCTTTGCTTTCAAATGAGCGTTCGCCTTCGGTAACAGGCAGGGGCTGCCTGCTAAATTCATTTGCTGTAGTGCTGCCGGTTTTTAAAATTTCCAATATACCTGCAAACAGAAATGTTTTTGTTGTTAAGCCGCCATGGGTTGCATTTGTATAATACAAAGATTTACTACGGTCAATTTTTGCCGGTATGCCCGATGCCCAGGTTACACTCTGGTCTCCCTCGGCGGTAGAATAAAACTGCAGCTTGCCGTTTTCAATTTTATAATCTTTTATTGTTTCCTTGTCTTTGCCGGCTACATACACAATATTGCTGTAATCAATCTTGTCAATACTCTCTTTCATTTTTTTTGTGTAGGCAGCAAAGTCTTTTAATAAAGTACCAGGGACTGTTTCGGTTGAAAGGCCTGCGGCATTTACAAAATCATCCCATACTTTCTGGCTGCCAAAATCCCGGCTATCGTGTATGGGCAGCAGATCGAGCA
>JBKJLT010000247.1:0-3366 GCA_046596765.1 Ferruginibacter sp.
TCTTTGCCTGCCATGCTCATCATTGTAATTTCTGTAAGCAATATTTTTTACGGGCGGGAAGCCATTGAGGGAACTTTATATCACCAGATAGCAGAATTTGTAGGCACCGAAGCTGCCTTGCAGATACAACAAACTATCCGGGGAGCTGCATTATCAAACAGCAGTTATTTTGCCACAATTGTTGGTATTGTTACTTTAGTTTTTGGAGCAACCAGTGTTTTCAGTGAAATACAGGATTCTATAAATCATATCTGGAAATTAAAATCAAAACCGAAAGGAACGGGCTTTTTGAAAATGCTTATCAACCGGCTACTTTCTTTTTCGCTGGTAATAAGCCTTGGTTTTTTATTACTCGTATCATTGCTTATCAATGGACTGATGGATTTACTCATCACAAGGCTGACTGCAATGTTTCCCGAGCTGACTGTGATTGCTGTATATACCTTTAATATTATCATCACTTTTGGTATTACTTCATTACTGTTTGCCATGATATTTAAAGTGTTGCCCGACGCACGTATACAATGGAAACATGTAAGGGCGGGTGCCATTACTACTGCTATACTTTTTATGTTAGGCAAATTTTTGATTGGCTATTATTTAGGGCACAGCAAACTTTCTTCTACCTATGGTACAGCAGGCTCTGTTATTGTAATGTTACTTTGGGTTTATTACTCCGCAATGATTTTATACTTTGGTGCAGTATTTACACATGTTTTCGCCGCACATTCGGGTTCCCGGATTTATCCAAACAATTATGCCGTTTGGGTTCAGGAGATAGAAGTAGAATCTAAAGAATCTATACAACAGCAACCCGAAGAAAAATCAGTGATTAAAACTTCGGAGCTGCCTGTGGATAAGTAACTAATTCAGTTCTTTCTTACATCCTATGCTTACTTAATTTACTTTCAAAATGCTGCCATGCCTTTTATAAAATCTTTTTCAGTCAATACAGAAAAGCAACATCCCTTTCCATTTAGTATTCCTGCTGTAAAGTTTGCAAAAGAAATAAAAACAGAGGGTAAAATAACCATTTTTGTTGGTGATAATGGAAGCGGAAAATCTACTTTACTGGAGGCCATAGCTTATAAAATAAACCTTCCCTTAATTGGTGGTTTTATAAAAGCCAACAACAGAACCGGCTTTGAAGCTGCCGGACTTTTGCAGCCATATCTAGAAATTGAATGGAAAAGAAATACCAGCAAAGGCTTCTTTTTCAGGGCTGAAGATTTTAGCGATTTTATCAACTCTGTAGAAAATGAACGGAATAAGATAGCTGGCGATTTAAGCGAATTAAAAGGAGTAGTTGAAGACAGTATTATTAATAAAATGAGCGAAAACATGAACTTCAGCCTCTATGACATGCGGAAAAATTACGGCGAAAACATGCAGTCATTTTCGCATGGCGAGGCGTATCTAAAAATTTTGCAAACCAGGTTAGGTGATAAAGGCATTTTTTTATTAGATGAACCTGAAGCAGCATTATCACCTTTAAAACAATTGTCGTTGATTTTTTTAATTGTAGAAATTATAAAAAGCAACAATGCCCAGTTTATTATTGCTACACATTCCCCCGTTTTAATGGGTATTCCCGATGCTACACTTTACGAAATACAGGAAGATTCGATGAAAATTGTTGATTATAAAGAGACAGATCATTACCGGATTACCAAAACCTTTCTGGACAATCCGGAGCATTATTTGAGGCATTTGTAAGATATCATTTTTTAAAGCCCCATTCGGGGCGAAATATCAGTAGAAATAATTTCATTAATTCAAAAAAGCTCCAGCGGAGCGACATATTTCATTTCGGCAAGCGTTTTTAAATATATCGCCCCGCTGGGGCTTTGATTTACTGAACTGTTTTGATTCTGCTACTGACATATCGCCTCTACGAGGCTGGAATCCTTTACCAGTTCAGATTTCTTTACCAGACTCCTATGAATAAAAACTACAAAGCTAATTTTCTAAGCAGCCAATCAATCTTTATATTTGCAGCCTTATGGCAAACAAAACGAACAATTTTGCGGAACTGATTTCGCATTGCAAAGAGTATGGTTATATTTTTCAAAGCAGCGAAATTTATGATGGCCTGGCGGCTGTGTACGACTATGGCCAAAACGGCGCCCAGTTAAAAAAGAATATCCGTGATTACTGGTGGAAGAGCATGACGCAACTGCACGACAATATTGTGGGCATTGATGCCGCTATTTTTATGCACCCAACGGTTTGGAAAGCCAGCGGCCACGTTGACAACTTCAGCGACCCGATGATTGATAATAAAGACAGTAATAAAAGATACCGGGTTGATTATTTGATTGAGGGCTTTGCAGATGAGCAGATAGCAGTTGGCAATGAGCAGTTGGCAAAAAATCTTTTAGATTCCATGGACAGTTTATTGGCGAAAGATGATTATGCCGGATTAAAACAATTAATTGAAGACAATAAAATAAAATGTGCGGTTAGTAAAACCTGCAATTGGACAGATGTACGCCAGTTTAACCTGATGTTCTCTACAGAATTTGGTGCTGTGGCAGCTGATAACCCGGATGATAATAAAGTATACCTGCGGCCAGAAACTGCACAGGGTATTTTTGTGAATTTTTTAAATGTGCAAAAAACCGGCAGGATGAAAATTCCTTTTGGTATTGCACAAACCGGTAAGGCTTTCAGGAATGAGATTGTTGCACGCCAGTTTATTTTCCGCATGAGGGAGTTTGAACAGATGGAAATGCAATTCTTTATTCGCCCCGGCACACAAATGGAATGGTACAAATTCTGGTCGGAAGAAAGAATAAAATGGCTCCAAAGCCTGGGTGTTCCTGCGGAGAAATTACGTTTTCATGATCACATAAAGCTTGCGCATTATGCTGATGCTGCTATGGATATTGAATTTGAATTTCCTTTTGGCTGGAAAGAACTGGAAGGTATTCACAGCCGTACAGATTTTGATTTAAAACAGCACCAGGAATTCAGTAAAAAGAAAATTCAGTATTTTGATAACGAAGTAGATCCGGCTACAAATAAACCTTTCGGAAACTATACGCCGTTTGTTGTAGAAACCTCCGTTGGTTTAGACAGGCTTTTCTTAACTATCATCAGTCTGGCATATGCTGAAGAAAAATGGCTTAAAGAAGATGGTACAGAAGACAGCCGTGTGGTTTTAAAAATACCGGCAAAAATTGCGCCTACCAAACTGGCCATTCTCCCTTTATTAAAAAAAGATGGTCTGCCTGAAATTGCAAAGCAATTAATGGATGATTGTAAAAGCAGCTTCATGTGCTTTTACGAAGAGAAAGATGCAATAGGTAAACGATACAGAAGGATGGATGCAATTGGCACACCGTTTTGTGTAACCATTGATCA
>JBKJLT010000411.1:0-7615 GCA_046596765.1 Ferruginibacter sp.
CCACACTATAAAATGTAAATGCGGAAAATAAGAATAACCAGATTTACCGCTCAAGCCAATTGGTTGTCCCTGTTTAACTTTATCGCCAACTTTTACCTGCATACTTTTATATTTTAAATGCCAGTATCCGGTTCTGGAGCTGTCTTCGTGCTGTATTACAATATAATTTCCATCGGGCCTGTATTTAGTATTAGTGCCTCCTTTCTTCCCATCATCTTTTATACGAACAACAACCCCAGCTCTTGCTGCACAAATTTTTGTGCCTCTTTTCATTTTAAAATCAAGTGCTGCTCGTTCCTTATGTGTATACCTGCTAAAGTAGCCCTGTACCAACATGTGGGCCTTGCCTGTTTGGTACGGAAGCTGGTATATAAAACTGCTATCGTCTTTAATTATTCCTTTTTGCAGGAGTTTAATTTCTTTACGTTGAGGGTTGTTGCTGACTGAGCAGCCAATTAAACTCAGCATCAATAATAAAGCGAGAGTGTATAGTTCGATTAATTTTTTCATCAGATGTAAATTCAATGTAGTAACAAATCGTCAAAATAAAAAACACCTCAAACTGAGGTGCTGTGTAAATAAACTAATTTATTGACCTATTATTCAGATTCCGCAACCACTTCTTTCACCTCAGGTATCATACGTTTCATCATACCCTCAATTCCTGCTTTTAATGTTATCATGCTGCTCGGGCAGCCACTACAGCTTCCCTGCATCATTAAATTTACTTTACCATCTTCGTAGCTTTTAAACTGGATGGCACCCCCATCCATTTCAACCGCAGGCTTTACATAATTTTCCAACAGTTCTTTAATACGTTTTACCACATCTTCATCATCGGCGCTAACTACATTACTACTTTCGCTTTTCATGGCTGCAACCTCATCATCATTCACTACCGCTTTGCCTTCTTCCAGGTATTCTTTTAAAAATTGCTTGATAGAAGGAATAACATCCTGCCAGTCTTCGGTATCGGTTGTTTTGGTAAGCGTAATAAAATTACTCGCTATAAAAACAGCTTTAATAAACGGAAAGGTAAACAGCTCTTGCGCCAGTGGCGATGGCTTTGCACTTGCCTCATCTGCAAAGTCGATACTCTTGCCCGGGTATAAAAGTTTGTTTGCCACAAACTTCATAGTTTCTGGGTTGGGTGTCATTTCGGTATAGATACTGATAATGGGATTTCCTGTCTTGATCATAAAATGCTATTTAAAAAATTCATCACAAATTTAGCAAGAATTTTGTAGTATTAATGCGGGCATAGTCATCACACCAATAAATTTCGGCTTTCGAAAATGAAATGAGGCGCCTGTGACTATGAATTGTGTAGTATAAAACGCTCATTAACTGAGGATACTGCGTGTCTTTATTTTTTTTGTAGATTTGGTAAACATCAAAACAGTATTTATGAAATATACAGTCGTTCTATCCATTATGCTTTTTTTTGCTTGTAATGCAACTGCACAACAGCGATTGATAATACGGAGTTACGAAAAAACGTCCGGAAAATTGAAGAAAGGAAAATATAAAATGAAACAGTTTACAGGGCGTTGGCAGGAAACCGAAAAAATCGAGAGTAAAACAAAAGAGAAAGTTGCCGTTACCGATACATTTTATATTCGTTTTTATGAAAATGGTACTGCAGATACCAAACAAGGCAATTCTGTTGTAATTACGGGTACAACAGAACTTTTTGCTGATGACTATATCACTACATCAGCGAATGATTTTAAAGTGATATCCGTTACACCCAATACTATTGTGCTTGATGACCTGGTTGGATTCCAACATCGTTTTACAAAGACTGGTCTTTTTGCTTATGAAGTAAAAAAAGATCCTTCCAAACCTGTTATTGATACGGCAAAGCCAATCATTGATTTTTCGGGGGCATCATTGATCAAAAATTGGTTTGCATATAAACGGCAGGCAACCCCTGGTTTTATAAGCCCCGAAACCTTTATGATCTCCAAATTGAACATTAAGGAAAAGCAGGGTGAAAATTATTTTACAGGAGATATGGAATTTGCACAGTATGGCAAAGCTTTTATTCAAACCTGTACGTTGGTTTTTGCCAACAAAATGGTAACTATTTCTGCTGAAGCAAATACCTGGCATTTAGAAATATTTAAGGCAGACGGGAAAGAAATGATTTTAGGTAAAAAAGATGGACTGGTTTATTATTTTCAAAATAGCAATTAATCATCTTTGGCGTCAATAATTCTGAGCTTTGCATAATTCAGCATGATCTTTTTTTCGCCATTCAATTCAAAATTTACTGTTGCAATAGGATTGTGTGCAGCGCCTTCCATTTTCATTACTTCGCCAAAACCAAATTTCATGTGTTCTACTTTATTACCAACCTGTAAATGACTGGTGTCGCTGGGTTCAAAATTTTCAGATGGGGTATGTTCTACCGCTTTATTTGTTGCCGGCTTTGTTGTAAAAATTTCTGTTTGTTTTTTTGCAGGAGGAGCACCGTATTGTTTTTCGGCACGTTGAGTTGCATTAAAGCCGCCGTTGCCAAAATTTCGCTGCATGCGTTCCCTGGCTCCGCCCTGGTTCCAGCCATTGCCGCTGGTGGCACCACCGGCATAACTTTTATCTACATAGTTCTCCGAAATTTCTTCCAAAAAACGGCTGGGATCATTTTGTTGTAACTGACCAAACCTGTAACGTGCATTGGCATAACTAAGCCACAACCTGTTTTTTGCACGGGTGATGGCTACATAAAATAAGCGACGCTCTTCTTCCAGTTCTTCCCTTGTATTAATACTCATTGCATTGGGAAAAAGTGTTTCCTCCAGTCCGCCAACAAACACCACAGGAAACTCCAGACCTTTTGCCGCATGTATGGTCATTAGTTTTACCACATCCTGGTTTTCTTTATCATCGCCATCAGCATCGGTTAATAAAACAATCTGTTGCAAATAAGCACCCAGGCTTTTATCTCCCACTTCACCGTCCTCTTCATTCATGGGCGTTTCGGTAAACTCTTTAATGGAGTTTAATAATTCCTGCACGTTTTCGTAACGGGCCAAACCTTCGGTGGTTTTATCGTTAAATAATTCTTTAACAATATTGGTGCTTTTGCCAACTATTATTGCCAGGTCGTACGCATTTTTCTTTTGCAGTTCGCTTTGAAACATTTTAATCATCGTTACAAAGTTATTGATGCTTTCAAGCGTTCCGCTTTTATAACCGTACATGGTAGCATTGCTGATAATATCCCAAAGGGTAAGGTTATTTTCATTGGCAAATAAAACTGCTTTATCCAGCGTAGTTTTACCAATGCCCCTTGCGGGGAAATTGATGATGCGTTTTAATGCTTCTTCATCTCTTGGGTTTACAACCAAACGTAAGTACGCAATAAAATCCTTCACTTCTTTACGTTGATAAAAACTCATGCCGCCGTAAATGCGGTAGGCAATACCCATGCGCCTTAACGACTCCTCAAAACTGCGGCTCTGTGCATTGGTGCGGTACAGTATGGCAAAATCTTTATTGTAATAATGATTGCGGAGTTTTTGTTCCTGAATCGTATCAGCCACCATTTTACCTTCGTCATTATCCGTCATGGTACGCACCAGGTTTATTTTTTCTCCTTCGGCATTTACGGTAAATAATTTTTTCTCTATCTGGTTTTTATTGTTTCCAATAATTTCGTTGGCAACGTTTAAAATATTTTGTGTGCTGCGGTAATTCTGCTCCAGCTTTATCAGCTTTACTTCGTCGTAATCCTTTTCAAACTGTAAAATATTTTCAATAGTTGCTCCACGAAAGCTGTATATACTTTGGGCATCATCGCCCACCACGCAAACATTTTCATGCATGGCACCCAGCAGTTTAATTATTTCATATTGGGCGGTGTTGGTATCCTGGTACTCATCAATCATAATGTATTTAAACTTGCGCTGGTATTTGCTTAATGCATCAGGAAAGTTTTTAAGCAGTAAATACATTTTAAACAGCAGGTCATCAAAATCCATCGCCCCGTTTTTAAAGCAACGCTTTGCGTATGCATCATATATCTGCCCAATTGCCGGGCGGTTGCTTCTTGCATCTTCCTGTTGCAATGCCCAATCATTTACGTATTCTGCAGGCCCTATCAAAGAGTTTTTTGCCGATGAGATGCGGTTGTAAACTACGTTGGGTTTGTACAGTTTATCATCCAGCATCAGTTCATTGATGACTGTTTTAACAACCGATTTTGCGTCATCCGTATCGTAAATGGTAAAGTTAGATGGATAGCCAAGCCTCGGTGCTTCGGCTCTTAATATTCTTGCAAACACACTGTGAAAAGTGCCGATGTATAAATTACGGGCTTCGGTATTACCCAGAATCTTTTCAACCCTTTCCTTCATTTCTGCAGCAGCCTTATTGGTAAAAGTAAGGGCCAGTATATTAAAGCTGTCAACATTATGTGCAGCCATTAAGTGCGTAATACGTGTAGTAAGTACTTTTGTTTTGCCGCTGCCAGCCCCTGCAATAATCATAAGCGGCCCGTTTACATGGGTAACAGCCTCCCGTTGAGGTTCGTTCAGTTCGTCTAAATACTTCATGGGGCGAAGGTACGGATTGAGGGTTTGGGGTGGATGGGTGGAGGGAAATAAATGTATTTTACGCAAAATTATTTAGAACCTAAAACCAAATAGGCCACCTTCTTCCGTGGAATCATCTAGTCTTAAACGAATAGAATTTTCAAATTTTTCATTAAAACCAATAGAAAAATCCTTAAATGGGATATTATCAGAATTTAGAGTGCATATATATTGAAATTTATATTCCTCCGAAAGGCCATAGGCTCTTTCTAGTCCTTTTGCAATTTGACGCTCATCAACACCATCATAAATTGAACTGTCGTGGATTAAAAAATCAGGTTTATGAGTTTGATTTGTTTTCAATTGTGAAAGAGTTAGGTCATAACATAAAACTTTCATTTTATCTATTCCAAGACTTCCTGAACGTTTTATATCAATTCGAAATTTATATCCAGTATCTTTCACATCAATTACTAAATTACCTGGTTCGTCATAAAGGAATTCCGAATTCTTATTGAATATTCCAATCGCTTCATCTATAACTTCTTGCCTTTCGCTATAATCACGGCGCATTTTTTTAAGTAAGTCTTCTTTTTCAATTTTTAAATCACTTTTACCTTCTTCAAATCTCTGAAGATTAGAAATTTTTGTTATTACAGATGTTAACGCTTGTTTCTTTTCAATTAACCTTTGTTGAAGTTTAAAGTGTTCCTCCAGTGCACCATGTGTTTGCAATATCATCATCAATTCTTTTCTTTTGTCAGATGTCTTTGCAATTGTTATATCATGTAAACTGATTTGACGTTCCAATTTTTTTATTTCAGAGGCCAAATAGTCCTGCCTGTTTTTTATTACAGATGTATGGAATTGCGAAATTTCTTCAACAGACTTTATGAGGATATCTGGAAAAATAATACCAGCTTCTTTATATAGTTGCTGTATAGAAGCTGAGCTAACCTCTTTTTCCTCGCCTAGGTTTTCTCTATATTTAGTCAACAATTGTTCACAAATATTTCGCTCATTTAACTCCTCTTGTATTTTTGCGGTAAACAAATTCGCCTCTTTTTGTATCTCTTTATATTCTGGATGAACATTAAAGTCTATCAATTCCGCTTCAAGTTTATTCACCGACTCAATTAGCCTTACTCTTTCCGCTTCTAAGTCTCCAATTGTGCCTGCGAATTCGTTAAGTAGCCCTTGTTCCGCAGCTTTTTTTAACTGGTTTAGTATTTCTTCTTTGTCTTTTAAATGTTGAAGTGTAATTGCATATTCATAGTTAAGATTCAGCAGATAAGTATTTTGAACTTGTTTATCCCACTCTAATTGTTTGGCCGTATGCTGAAATGGATCGTTATAGGCATCCGCACCCTCTCTTACAAAAAAAGAAATCAACCCTCTGAAGCTAGGATTATATTTTCCTGGAGATTCAATGGGCAGACTAAATAATTTACTTCCTAAAAGACTACTCCATTCAGTATTCTTAAGGGAAAAAACTTTTTTTTCTTCGTCATACCTGGGTTGAATTGGCCAATCAGAAAAATCGCCGGTCAGAATAACCTCAGAAAACTTTGTGGGATTTCTTTCTACCGAAAATTCTTTATTATTTACGGTAAAAATCATTTTGTAATCCCAATTCGTTAAAGCCGCTCTTCGTAACCCTTTATCCTTTCCAGGACTGCCCCCTAACAAAAAGTGGATAATATTAATTAAAGACGATTTTCCAAGTCCATTTCTTGAATCTTTTTCGGTTGAAATAATACTCCTGTCAGCAAGCACAACATTAAACCCCGGCTTAAATTTAACCGTTTTAAATTTTGGGTTATTGCTACTTATTTCCTTAATCATTCTTTTTCTCTTTGATAGTAACTAAGCCGCTATTTATATCTATTGCATTTAACGCAAATAAAAAATCCATAGTCAAAACAAATTTCTCAAAAGATTGTATTTCTTTTCTTTGTTTTACTTTTTCCCATAGGGAAGAAACCGTTTCTGGTTTTCGAAGCTCATTCAATATAATACCCCCAGATCCTAGGATTGAATATTGTAAGATTATATTTTTATCCGGTAAAATCATGATTCAAAAATGTCGCAAACTTGAAAAAAATACACAATTACAGCTAGGGCTGCAGCTTGAATTGGAAATTCAGTTGATGAGCCGGATGCATAGTCCAGTATTAAATAAAATAAATCGTCTCCATCTGCCTGGGTTTTTAGTTCATTATACTTTTCTACAAACCCCTTTCTCAGTCTATTTGAAAAATTAATATCTGGATTTCTATTTAAATAATCTCTAACAAGGTCGGTTTTAATCATTCCCATTGTGATAAAATCACCTACAACTGCTGACAAACCATTCTTATTTATTTTCTCACTTGGCGAAATTAACTTAAAATCTATTGAAGAATGATCTATGGCGCTTGTTGAAAGATATTTTAACACAACCTCTAATTCAGCAAATGATATTCCAAAAGATGCCTGAGTTAATTGAGTTTTAACCCATTCCTCATGATCTAATTTTATTTTTATTAAAACAGTTGTTGTGTATGTTATTTCATCATTGTCAATTTCTGTGTGGTGGATAGGGCATAGCAACATTAAATTATTGAAGGAGTTTCTTGAAGCCTCGCCTTGACTGGCATCGTATCTTTTTGCTCCGACTTTTTCTCCATTGATATGAGCAACTTCACCTTGGGCTGATTTATCTAAACCGTTTTTGATGTCTTTCAATAGGTAGCTTTTGCATTTACAGCAACGACCTCCGGCGGCAGCCCACACTTGTATTTTAACCGGGTAGGAAACTGACATAATGAAACAGATAGTTTGTTTGCAAAATAAAGTTTTATTTCGATTTAATATACAAATTTAAGGCGAGGACTAAAAACTCTACATTTGTCAAGCATTTCCCCACCTGGAAAACGTCTTACAATTTAAGTGTAGAAAGATTTCTACAAAAAATCATACCCGTACTACATTTAATTTTTTTCTTTTAACGTAAGTTTATGCTTTAGTAATATCCACTATCCAAACCAATAAATCAAAAACCTATGAATTACCCAACCAGCATGCCTGATGAAAAA
>JBKJLT010000259.1:0-7672 GCA_046596765.1 Ferruginibacter sp.
TTTATATACCGATGATTTTTGGAGAGACTATAATAATATGCTGGAACAAAAAATAAATTTTGTGCGGCCACCCGTAAAAGAAGCATATGGAACCGTTGCAGTATTTGAAGACCTCTACGGAAATTTATGGGATTTAATAGAACCAATAAGCGGGGGAATGTGAACTAAACGTTAAGCATCAACTGGATTATACACATAAAAATACTGTTGGCTGTCATACAATTAATTTTAGTAAACCCTTTATTAACAGGCATTTCAGCCTGTTGTATTCCGGTTGGGCAAATCAATTTGTAGTACATGTTAGTTTGAAACAGAATAAAAATCGTTCTACTTTTACATCATCAAAGCAATTACAACCTGTTAAATTGCAAAAACTACGGACCTGTTCCGCTTCTTTTAATCCTTGTTTGCTACCTGAAATATATCCGATTGTTTACTATCAATTTTTTTAACAACAATTATTAGTAACTATTAAATTAAACTTTATGAAACAGATTAAAAACATCATCGCAATCGCCATTTTTTCAGTCATTGGCTTTACACCTGTAATTGCAGCAGACACCACTTTAAGTAACCCCATACTTCCGGTAGAATTGAAGTATGCAGGCACATTTAAAAATCAGCCGCTGATACAGTTAAATTTTGCAGGCTCATCGGAAGATAAGATTTTCAACATTACTATTACCGACGAAACAGGTGTTGTACTTTACAATGCAGATGTTAAAGGAGATGTTTTTTCGAAACAATTCCTTTTAAACACAGATGACCTTGGTGACGTCGTTTTAAAATTCGAAATCAGCGGAAAAAAATCAGGTAAAACCGTAGCATACCGGGTAAACAGGCAAAGGCAGCAGATTACCGAACAAATGGATGTGGTAAAACTGTAAGCAGGCATTCCAATTTTATTAATCCCTATTAAAATAAAAATCCCATTTCGCATGTGGCGGAATGGGATTTCACTTTTACAAGTAATACCATCTTTTATTTATGCGTAGCACGCCGTGGCGGACTATGCATAAATATTAGATGGTATTATACCGATTGTATACAGCATTTAATTAAATACTGGTATATGATTATAACTAAAAAATACTTACGGGAATATACCCAGTTCGCTATAACTGTTGGCAACCTTATTGATGGCGCTTACATAAGCAGCAGTACGCATATCAGGTATTTCGGGGTTGCTTTTCCAGATGTCCATTATTTCTCTGGTAGCCGTTATCATTGTTTCTTCCAGGCCGCTATGAACCAGTTCCTGCTCATCCGCACCGTGAACAATCTGCTTTTTTTGTGATTCCTCAACCGATTTTCCTGTAAGGGCTTCCATCTGGTTAATGATCTGCATATTCATATTTTCATTAAAACGCTTTTCCATACGTCCATAACGAACGTGACTTAAATTTTTGAGCCACTCAAAATAACTTACGGTTACACCTCCTGCATTCAGGTACATATCGGGTACACATAAAATTCCTTTTTGAGAAAATATCTCATCGGCTTCCGGTGTACAAGGACCGTTGGCAGCCTCACCAATTATTTTTGCTTTTATGCGTGGTGCGTTTTGGCCGTTGATAACATTTTCAAGGGCGGCCGGAATTAATATATCACATTCAAGTTCCAATGCATCGGTTGTAATAGCAAGGTTGGTTGCACCCGGAAAATTTAAAATAGATCCGGTAGCTTTACGGTGAGCAAATACTTCTTCCTCATTCAACCCATCGGCATTAAAAATTGCGCCTTCATATTCTGCAATTCCAATCACTTTTGCGCCGTGTTCCCTAAAAAATTTTGCACAGTAAAATCCTACATTACCCATACCCTGCACCACCACTGTTTTTCCTTCTATACCAACAGTAAGTCCCTGCTTTTGCATTACATCGGGCATGTTACATACTTCACGAATGCCGAAGAAAACACCCAGGCCTGTTGCTTCTGTACGGCCACGCACACCGCCTTGTGTTACGGGTTTACCGGTTACACAACCGGCAGCATCAATTTCACCGGGTTTAAGTGATGCATAGGTATCAACTATCCAGGCCATTTCTCTTGAGCCTGTTCCGTAATCGGGTGCCGGTACATCAATACCAGGCCCAATAAAATTCTTTTTTACTAATTCTGATGTGTAACGGCGGGTGATTTTTTCCAATTCGTATTCACTGTATTTCTTTGGATTAATTTTGATACCACCTTTACCTCCACCAAATGGCACATTCACAATAGCACATTTGTAAGTCATCAGGCTGGCCAATGCCATCACTTCATCCTGGTTTACTTCATCGCTGAAACGGATACCACCTTTGCAGGGTGCTTTGTGGTGACTGTGCTGCACACGATATGCCTCAATTACTTCAATACTTCCATCATCACGCTTTACCGGAAAGCGCATCTGGTAAACACTGTTACATGCTTTAATTTGTTCTAAGATCCCCAAATCCCAATGGGTAAATTTGGCTGCTTTGTCAAAGCTTCTTTCCACGCTCTGGAAAAAGCTGTAAGGCTGGTTAGCACTCATAAAGTTGGTTTTATATTAGCAATCGTTATTTAAGAATCGTTTTGTGTTTGATGTTTTTAGTTTTGTGTTGAGAGTTTTATTATTCCTGAACTATTAGAATCTAATAAACCCTAAACTAAAAACCCAAAACTCATAATTTCTTTAATCTTTTCCTTTTTCCAACCTGCTTATTTTTCTATCTAATAAAAAAACATAAATGAATAAACCTATTAGAATGGTAAGGCAAACAGCTACTACCACATAAATTTTACCATTGCTCCGCATTAAATCTGTCGTTTCTGATTGTGTATCCTGGGCAAAACAAACTGCACTAAACACAAAACACAAAACACACAACCCCAAACGTAATAATATCTTATTCATTTATCAAAGTTTTATCTTTAATTAATTGTAAACGTATTTTCAAGGTAGCTATCCATACACCCAATAACGTCCAGCCAACAATTGCAGGATAAAAAACCAGGCGCATGCCCAGGTCTAAATCATTTTGTGCATTCAATGCCGGATTACCGCTGTCACTTCCAGGGGCTCCGGGGTGTAAACTCCCAACCAATCTTGGTATGATCCAGATACTTGGGAAAAGTAATGCAAAGGCAAAAATATTATACACGGCACTTATCCTTGCCCTTTTATCCATATCGGTAAACGAACCTCTCAACACAAAATACGCTCCGTAAATAAGCAAGGAAATGGCAGCGCCAATTAGTTTGGGCTCTTTTAAAACACTGCCCAACGATTGGCTTTGGTCAGTAATCCACGTATAGTTGGCCCAGATGGCACCGGTGCTGTATCCCAAAATTCCAAAGAAAGTACCAACTGCAGCAAATTGGTGGGCAAAAATATCGTTGCGTAAATTAAATCCCCGCAAATACTTAATGCTGTAAACAAAACTGATAATGAACAGTATCATCATCCCAAACCACATACACACATGAAAATAAAGATTACGGATTGATTGATGAATAATTGGCAGATCAGGCACTTTATTTAAATATCCGGCAATAACCGTGTAGATCAGTAAGAGAAGGGATAATATTTTCCACCAGTTTTTCCTCAAAAAAAAGAAATTTATTAAGTGCGGCAAAGATAGGGAAGTTAGGAGTTAAGGATTAATAGTCAGGGCTTATTTTTTTCGGCTTCAGGCATGATGTGTATCATTGTGAATCTCAGCCTATTTCTCCTAATCTTTCCACAAATATGGAAACAAAATCACGGCCATGGCAATAACTAAAATATCGAGGCCCGCTATTAACAATGACAACTGCATTACTGCTCCTGGTTTAAATACTTCGGCAAAAGCGGTCTTACTTAATCTCATTAAAAGTAAAAGCTGTGGCAATATTACCGGGAATCCTAAAATGGCTATTAGCGCAGCATTTTGCTGAGCTTTGGCGGCAATGGCACTCATTAAAGTAAACACAATACTGATGCTGCCCCCGCCCAAAACTACTATACCCACAAACCACAAACTGTTTTGCAGCGGGTTGCTTAAAAAAATGGTAAAAAGAAACAGACTCAGCAGGCTCATTACAATCATCAGCAGCAGGTTGTAGATCATTTTAGCAACAATAAACTCAACCGGTGATGCAATAGAGTAAAAATACAGCATGCGCCCACGGCTTTCCTGCAAAAAACTTTTTGCAACTGCATTTACACAAATAAATAACTGAATGGTCCAGAATAAGCCGTTCCACACATTGGCATCGGGGTTTTCGATGGATAAATAAAGTACAAAAATGGTAGAAGCTATATACAGCATTACGCCATAAAAAGTATGTTTTTGCCTGAACTCGAGCAGTATATCTTTTTTTAGCAGTGTAATGATGCGGTTAACCATAATTTTTAGTCCTTTAACTGGGCGCAATGCCTGCAACGTGCCTCATAAATATCTTTTTCGCCTAAAAGCACCTGCGGTCCTTCGGCTATTTTGCGGTAGCTGATGTTTGCAATATTGCCGCAAACCTGGCAAATGGCGTGTAGCTTGGTTATATAATCGGCCTTGGCAAGCAGGCTGGGCATTTGCCCAAATGGTTTGCCCAGATAATCCATATCAAGCCCGGCCACTATAACCCGTATGCCTCTTAAAGCCAGTGCTTCACAAACATTGGCGATCTCAGCATCAAAAAATTGAGCTTCGTCAATGCCCACCACGTCTACATCCTGGGCCAGTAACAAAACGGCTTGAGAACTGTCAACCGGTGTAGATTGAATGGCATTGGTATCGTGACTTACAATTTTTTGTTCATCATACCGGATATCAATGGAGGGTTTAAAAATCTCAACCTTCAGGTTGGCAATTTTTACCCTTTTCAATCTTCGTATCAGTTCTTCTGTTTTTCCACTGAACATACTGCCACAAATCACTTCAATCCAACCTCTTCTTTCTCCTTTAAAATTAGGCTCTATAAACATTTAAGTATTTTTTTTAAAAATCAGTTTGTAACTTAGAGGCTGTAGTTAAAGTTTTAACGGTTGCCTCTTCAAGCATGGGCATCAAAAGTATAATAATATCATGGAAAGAGTGGAGACACTCCTAAAAAAGTTACAAGAACAGTTTGCACAAAATGCTCCTGCAGATCAGTTATTGCTTACGGTTCAAATGTTACAGGCAGAATTACTGCACCTGCAGCAAAATAATGCGCCTGCTTTTCTACAGGCATCTGTGGCGGTAACTGTATCTAACCAGTTTAACCCGGTTGAGGCTGCATTAAAAAATAAAATTACAGAACCAATTACGGAAGAAAAAACTATTGAAATTTTACAGGTAGATGAAGCAGAGATAGAAGCCGAACTGGAAGAAATAAAACGCAACGCCGAAAAATTGCAGCAGATCAGTGTTCATAATAAACCGCAAATTATTTTTGAACCGGAAGTAGAGATACCCACCCTTGTTCAGCAGCAGGAGTTTAAAACCCAGCTAGACAAAGAAGACACAGCCAAAGAAATTAATGAATCTGCTGCAAATAACCATGCATCGGTAAATGAAAAACTAAAGCAATCTAAAATTGATTTGGGCGATACTTTAACCGAAGTGCCCGTAAGGGATTTGAGAAAAGCGATTGGCGTAAATGACCGGTATTTATTTATCAATGAATTATTCCGCGGCGATGAAGTTGCTTATGAAAGAAGTATAAAAACTATTAACAGTTTTTCTATTTTTGCCGAAGCCGAATACTGGATACAAAGAGAACTTAGAGTTAAAAATGGTTGGGATGCCGGTAATGAGATGGTTGCACAGTTTTATCAATTGGTTAAGAGACGTTTTTCCTGAATAAACTGCAATATTTTTTTTGATGCCCCGGCATTGTCACACACAAATTTCTTCGCCGCTTCCCCCATTTTTTTTCTTACTGCTTCATCATTCAATAAGCCATTTAATATAGTTTCCAGTTTCACCGGCCCGCCATCAATACTGATAGCACCACCTGCATTCACCAATCCAATCGCTTCATCAAATTTTTCGTACACAGGCCCAAACACAACGGCTTTGGCATATACAGCCGCTTCCAAAACATTATGTACGCCATCAGCTCCATATCCCCCACCAATGTAAGCTACAGTTGCATACTTATACAGGCGTGAAAGCATGCCGATGTTGTCTATTATTAAAACGTTAGGAGTTGGATGTTGATCGTTGTTCGTTGTTCGCCCACTGGATCCTGTGGATTGCTGGTTTTCCAATTCAGCGTAAAATATTGAACGGGGAAATTCATCTTTAACATCTTTAAGATTGGCTTTATCAATTTCATGCGGGGCAATAATAAATTTTACATTTTTATGAACATTCACAAAATGCAGTAGTTCAATTTCATCTTCCTCCCACGTACTGCCGGCAACAATTACCTGGCTATCGCCGCAAAATTTTTCAATGCCTGCAACGGGTGTAAAATTATCGGCAATTTCTAAAACCCTGTCAAATCTTGTGTCACCATTCTGCGTTACATTCTCTTTAAATCCAAGCGTTTCTAATAATTGTTTCGACTCGTTATTCTGCACAAAAAAATGCGTAAAGCTTTTCAGCATCATTCTCCAGATATCGCCATACCATTTAAAAAAAGGTTGATTTTTCCGGAAGATGCCTGACACAAGTACTACAGGAATATTTCGCTGTTTTAGTGCCGACAGATAATAAAACCAATACTCATATTTTACCCAAAGTACCATGCAGGGGTTTACAGCATCCAGAAATTTTTTCGCAGCAACCGGCGAATCCATCGGCAGGTAAAAAACAAAATCGGCTCCTTTATAATCTTTCATTACTTCATAACCCGAAGGCGAAAAAAAAGTGAGTACTATTTTTTGGTCAGCATTGGCAGCCTTTAGTTCCTGCAGCAATGGCCTGCCCTGTTCAAATTCGCCCAGGCTGGCGCAATGCATCCAAATTGGTGAGTGGTGAGTGGTGAGTTGTGAGTTGATTTCAGCGAATATATTCCTGCGGCCCATAATCCATTTTCTTGCCTTCGGATTTGCAATAGCGGCAACACGTATTCCCATTGAATATAGCAGCAAAAACAAGTTATATAAAAATTTACTTAGCATATTATTATCCGCAAATCTATATAAAAAAATCCCTTTACTATTTGCTTTTATACTTTGGTGACAAGTAACTACAAAAGGTTAACAGCCTTGAGTAATTCGATTTTGCAGGCTGCAAACTGCCTTTTGTCAACTGCTCACTGAATCCTTATCTTTGCGGCGCATAAAATAACTTATATGAGGCCTTTACAAATGGTTGATACCAAAACACAATACCTTAAAATTAAACCCGAAGTAGATGCTGCAGTTATTGCAGTAATGGAAAGCTCTATGTTTATTGGTGGTAAAGTAGTAAACGATTTTGCAGAAAACCTGGCAAAATACCATGGCAGCAAGCACTGTATACCCTGCGCCAACGGCACCGATGCCCTGCAGATTGCCATGATGGCACTGGGCCTACAACCGGGCGATGAAGTGATTACTCCTTCCTTTACTTATATTGCTACCGTTGAAGTAGCAGCTTTACTCAACATTAAACCTGTTTTTGTTGAGGTAAATCCCAAAACCTTTTGTATTGATCCGGAAGCTATTGAAAAAGCCATTACTCCAAAAACAAAAGCCATTGTACCGGTACATTTATATGGCCATGCGGCCGATATGGAAAAGATTATGGCCATTGCA
>JBKJLT010000035.1:0-7775 GCA_046596765.1 Ferruginibacter sp.
GCAGGCTGGGATACCGGCAGAGGAAGCAACGGAATGGTGCAGGGTGCAGCTCGGCAGGTTATATGAGCTAATGGGCGAAATTGAAAAAGCAAAATTTCAATATAATATATCGTTAGCCGCCAGGCCCGGCTATGCTTATGCATTGGCAGGATTAGGCAGGCTTGCATCATTTGATAAAAAATACGACAGTGCTGTTTATTATTATGAGCAGGCTGCAAATTTAATTACAGATTTAGGTATAAAAGAAAATCTTGCATCAGCATATTTTAATGCCGGGCAGATAGAAAAATCAAAAACATTGAACAGGGAAATTATTGAGGAGATGAACAAGGCTACGAAAATTTTAATTGATGATCCCAATGCCGGACATTATTCAGATAAAGAGCAGGCTTATGCATATCTTAAAAATAATGAGCTTGATAAAGCACTGGAACATGCACTGGCAGAATATAACCGGAGGCCAAAAAATATTGAGGTTAATGAAATGATGGCCTGGGTTTATTATACAAGAAATGAAAATGAAAAAGCCGCTACATACTTAGATGCTGCCATGGTAACAAACAGTATGAATCCTGCATTATTATGCACAGCCGGTTTAATTTATTGTAAAACAGGAAATGTTGAAAAAGGAAAAAAAATGCTTGAGCTTGGGTTAAAAAATAATCCGGTTATTTTGGATGATATCAGCAAAGCAGCTACAGAAGCGTTACAAAAATTATGAAAGTAATAACCGCATTTTATTTAAAACTGTATTTAATGATCCAACTAATAATTTTTATACCAGCCATTATTGTACCTTTTACTGTACCAGAAATTTTTGATACGCCAATTCTTTTTCTATAACCAACAGGAATTTCCACATAGGTCATTTTTTGCTTCAGTGCTTTTAACTGCATCTCTACCGTCCACCCGTATGTTTTATCAGTCATTTGTAGCTGAAGCAGTTTATCATATTTAATAGCCCTGAATGGCCCTAAGTCGGTAAACTTTGAGGAGTAGATTATTTTCATCAAAAAAGTTGCCAGCCAATTGCCAAAAACCTGTTGCACCGTCATAGAACCGGGCGCCCGTAATTTTTTTATTCTTGCCCCAACTACAAAATCAACATCATGCTGTATTATGGGTGCTATTAATTTCTCTAATCCTTCAGGGTAATCCGCATAATCACCGTCTAGAAAAACAATAATATCCGGTTTCATATCTTTATGGGCAACATATTCCATTCCTTTAAGGCAGGCATAACCATAGCCCGCCTTAATTTCAGTTAATACAGTTGCCCCTGTAGTTTGAGCCACTGCCGCTGTGTTATCTGTTGAATTATTATTTACTACAATAATTTCATCAACAAATACGGGTATATACTGTATTACTTTCCCAATAGAACCCTCCTCATTATAAGCAGGAATAATTAGGTTTATTTTACACACCAGATTCATTGTTGGTTAAATTTAAAGTAGGTCAGTATTTTTAAAGAACTGTATGATCTGATCACTTTATCAAAAGCTACTTTTTAAACGGATATAATTCCTGCTCCACAAAACTATGGGGAAATGCTGCCTCATCTTTAAAACCTAATTCTATATCCCGACCATCCGAAGGGATGTAGTTTGTTTTAAACAAATAATCCCAAATGCTCAATGATATTCCAAAATTTACGCCGTATTCATTTGGTATATTTTTACCATGATGCCAGATATGCATTTTTGGATTATTAAAAACGTACTTTAATACCCCGTAATTCCATCCAAGATTTGCATGGTTTAAATGCCCGATGGTGATTGCAAGAAAATGCACCAGGATTACATCCGCTGCCTGTAAGCCGCCAATGATGGCTAACGGAACGTACAACAATGATTTATATACAATCGGTTCCATCCAATGGTAACGCAGGTGAGCAGCAAAGCCCATCTGTTTTACAGAGTGGTGTACTTTGTGAATTTGCCAAAGGAATTTTACCCGGTGCAATAAGCGGTGTGTGTTCCATTGTACAAAATCGGTGACGATAAAAAAGAGTAATAACCCAATTACCTTTGGCATGGCATTTATATTTACCATCTGAAAACTGGAAATCTTTAACCCAATAGCAGCAAGCACTTTGTCGAAAACGTGTGCCGTAGTTTCTGAAAGTGCAATTAAAATAATGAGATTGAGAATAAAGAAATTAAAGAACATATAGAACGTATCCAGCCAAAAATCTTTACGAAACACAGGTTGATTTTTTCTCCAGGGAAACAACATTTCCAACCCCCAAACCAATACAGAAATAACAATCAGGCCATAAAAATAATTACCCCAGGCCGGGTTCATTATTTCATGTTTCAGGTAGTTGTAATAACCACTGTACCCATTTTTTATTATTTTAAAGATATCATCCATAAGTTTTTAAATGGCTTAAACTGATATTATCAGTCGTAAACTTTAATTCCCTTTTTAAGGTAAACACCCCATTTCTTTGAGTATGCATGTACATTTTCGGTGGGCATGTTATTGGCATCTACCACTTGCCGGCCTTCATTTTTCCATTCAAATATGCCACCCCATAAATTAAACACATTGGTATATCCGGCCTTTTTAATTTTATGCCCTATGCGTTCGCTTCTCACTCCCAATGAGCAGTAAACAATAATTTTGATTTTCTTGTCAGCAATCAAACTCCTGACGGTAAAAATATCAAATTCATTGAATCCTACATAAACCGCTCCCGGTATTTTACTTATTGCAAACTCCCCAGGCTCCCTTGCATCCAATATAACAATGCTGTCGGTTAAATTTATATCCTTTATCTGGATATAAGTCACCGAATTATTATTGAATTTCTTCAGTACATCTGCCAAATTTTTTTCCTGGCAAAAAACTGTGCAAGCCAATGCTGTAAACAAAAAGGATAACAATATTGTTCTCATATATTTTTCTATGTCAATAATTACTCATTCAAGTTCCAATTGTATTCATTGTATTCAATACTACTATTATCTTTCGCTTTAATTGTGCTGTACTTATTGATAAATACCGTTACATCTCCAAAATCTGCCTTGTACCAATCAAATATTTTGGAGATTTTTATCTTAGAAGCTGTTATCGTATTTGCTGGTGAGTTAATAAAATTCTTTGTTCTGGTATTCAGTAAGTCATTTATATTTTCTTCGGTAAATGCAGCGTTTGATAATGGCGGGCAAGATACCGCTGCACAGTTTACGGCAAAGTGAATCCTTGCATCTTTATAAGTTGGCCTTATAATATCATTCTCAATATTATTCAGAGAATATTTTTTACCGGCCAACTCTATATTTTTCACATCCCAGGGTTTACCTCCACCCAAATTGGTAATACTTTTTACCGGATAATTATCAACAATTAATTTTAAGGTAAAAGCATTGTAAGCATTTATCCAGTAGGCAAGGGCTGCATTTTTATTCCAGGTGTTATCAGGTATTTGCTTTGCGAGGGTTGTAATGTAGGCATTCAGCGCAGTTTTATCATTTTTTAAGCCTTTATAGTTTACTTTACCTTCGTTTGATACATATTTTTGCAATAGATCATTAAATAACTGATGAGAGACATTTGCAGGATGAGCATCTCCTGATTTTTGGGTCATTGAGTTTAAGGAAATTAACAAGGTAGTTGCTATCCATATTAAGGTAAGCTTCATAATAATTGTATCTTTTTAACTTATATACGCAATATTTCAAGAATTAGACGGTTGAGTGCTGAAATCTTAACAAAAAAAAATCTTTTACGAATAGTCTGCTCCATACTTCTAAAATAACAAACAAATTAATGCCTGCTACCGCTTTTTGGAATATGTTATACCAAACGAAAATATATTGGCAGCATAGTTATTCCTTGCTTTTACAATAAGGCTGTTACTCCTAAAATATTGCACAAATACACCCATATGTTTTCCAAAATCGTATGATGTATTAAATGTTATGCCGGTATAGCTTGTCCCATCACCTCTTATAAAATCAGCAACAACGGGTTGGCTGCCTAACCCTGTAAAAACAAATACTTTACCAGAAAGCAATAGTTTTTTGGCAAATTTGTAACCAAATTCAACACCTGCCTGTAATTGATTTTGAAAATTCCGGTCTTTATACTTTGTTCTAAAATTAAAAGAAGTATAAGCAGATGCATACATAGGTTTTGGATAAAATGAATGAGAGATTGCGGCAGTTGTCCAGACATTAAATTCCCCGTCGCCGGTAGGAAGATTAATTTTATCGAAACTGTTCAATTTACTTTTTGAATAAAGCTCTTTTGTACCAGTTGGAAAGCTAGGGGCTATGCTTAAAGCAATCGGGAATTTCCCTTTTTTAACAGAATATTTTAATTCAATCATTATATCACCAAATCCACCAACTGTTTCGGTGGCTTCATACCCATTTAAGCGAAAAACTGGAATATTGGCATTGATTGAAAATTTTTTACTGATCCCATATTCGCCATACAATGAAAAAGTTTTTTGACTAAATCGGCTTGTTTTAATTTCAGTACCGGTATTGTTATAATAATCAACAGAATTATAAAATTGATAGTCTGCTTTTAAAAAAAGGTTTTTCTTTTCCCTTGTCCACCCACTTTGCGAAAATGAACTAACAGCATAAGTTATCAAGAAAAGTAGTAGAAAATATTTTTTTTTCATCTAATAAAATTTTTAAACTTCAGAGGGGTATGTTTAAACGCCCCTCTGAAGATTTAATGAGCATTTATAATAATTGACCGTTCCCAAAAGGAATATTAGCAGAGCCACACCAAATGATTACATAGGTAAAGTTTGCTGGAATTGTACCGGTTATTTTGTAATACTTTTCACCATTACCACCAACAGTTCCAATCAGTTTCAAGTTGGGATTACCTGCGCCAGGATTCGCCATAAAAGTCATGGAAGTTGACAAATAAACAGTAGCGGTACCAGTCCCCAATTCAGTTTTAAAATTTGAACCTAAATGCAGAAAAGTTGAGCCTTGAGTATCAGTACCTAGCCGAATCGTTCCGGTAGTTGGCGTACCATTTTGTGCTGTAAGGTTACCGTTTTTAGAAGCTGTAAAAGTCCCCACCGGGTTTGATGAATCTACTGTAACTGTTTCGGTCGATTTTTTACAAGATGCAATAAGAAGTGCAAGAGCCATAATAGAAAATAATTTTTTCATTTGTTTTTGTTTTAAATTTTAAAAAATAGTGTGCCATATCATTACCGTGTGTAATAATTGAATTTTAAAAGAGAACCTGAATTGATGAACGTTTTTTTAATGAAAGGGTAGCGTAACTCCTACATGAATCCCTGTACTCATTACTGGCATAGAACCAACCCCAATACCTTTTATCGGAACCTGTATGTAGGGCTCAATCCTTATTGTTGTTTGTTTTGCTTTTAACTGATACCCCGCACTAATATTTAATGCAGCAGTAAAATATTTCTCACTATTTGAATAATTGCCAGTAAGCTTTTGCGTATTTCCATTTACTTCTACCAGGTAATTATTACTTTCTTTTGTTAAAACATAGGATAACACCCCCGCAGTGCCAAAGAAGCTGCCTTTATTTCTTTGTAGAAAATCATATTTAATTTTAACAGGAATTTCAAGTACGGTACTCTTCCCGTCCAGGCTTATCACTTTCATGCCGGCTGGCATAGAGGCTGCCATAGTTTTTATGTTAAAATATTTTCCACTGCTAAAATATTTTTTTTGAGAAATAAATATGCCTGTTTCAATCGCCAGTTTTTTTGTGATAGTTACTCCTGTTAGTAGTCCTGCGGACAAACCTGGATTGCTGAAGCCCTGACTTTTTACCTGGTCAAATTGTGGCCCCGCAAATATTCCTACATAAAATCTTTTTTCTTTTTTGGCCTTCTTTTTTTCATCCGCCTTTTCATGTTGGATAGATTTAGCTTCCTTCATGTTTTCAGTTTTGTCCTCCGGTTTTACCGGGTGTAGTTTTTCTGTACCGTTTTCATATTTCATGTCTTGTACTTTGGTCTGGATGCCATCCGGTCTATTATCATTTTCATTCATTTGGTATTTCTTTCCATCAAATTCATCTACATAAGATAAGTTTGGGCTGGTGATGCTGGTTTTTGTATCAGCAGGGTAAACCAAAACTTGCTTTGCTGGTGGTACTGAAGCTGCTTTTACTTCAATAACCAGGTTATTGGGGTTAACATCCTCACTGATTAAGATTGTATTGCTATTGATATTGGTAACAGGCGAATATTTGCTACCTGACAATGTTTTAACACTTACTTCATTTTTTATAGCGATTTTATTATTGATGTCTTTATCTCCTTTGTTTAATACAAGAAATAAAGTTGTTCCCGTTATCAAAAGAAGAAGCAGGCCAGGTATTACAAGTTTGTATTTATTTTCTTTACTTTTTTTGCCGCCAAAATCAGTAGTTACAGCAGCAGATGCTGACAATTTACCAGCTATGGCATCCCAGCCTTCATCCTGAAGTTTAAGCGGATAGCCATCTGCAGCCCTCCGAAACAAATCGTCCATATCGTTATTTTGATATTGCATATTCTTGCTCCTCCAATTTTTTAATTGTGAACTGAAGCATGGTTCTTGCTCTCGACAGGTTTGATTTTGACGTGCCGACAGGAATTTTTAATATATCTGCTATTTCCAGATGATTAAACCCGTCTATTACGTACATGTTAAATATAATTCTGTACGATGGCGGAAGTTCTTTAATTAAAATTATTATTTGCTTGTATAATAATTTTTGATCAGCATCATCATCTTTATTTGTATTTGCCCAAACATCATCCGGTATGCCGCCTATTTCGGGCAACATGCTACCCTTCCTTAATTCATCAATGGAGGCATTAACCATTATTTTTTTTATATACCCCATTAATATTTTTCTGTTATCCTCCTCTGTTTCTGCTTGTACAAACTTTTCGAACGAATTAAACAGTTTAACAAACCCGTCGTTAGCCACATCCGCTGCTTTCTCGTACCGGTATATATACCGGAAAACAATCTTCAACGCAAAGCCACGATAGTTTTCATAAACCATCTTTTGATATTTGTATTCTTTACAAATGCAACCCTGTATGATGCGACTAATATTTTCCAATTTTTGTTACAGAATTTTATCCTTTTTTAATGTTTGGTCGAACTAAGTTGCTAAGCATATTTGCAGCTTTTAAATGTCTTGTACAATATACATACGGATGAGGGTAAAAAGGGTTGCAAAATGAAAAAAAATTAAAGAAGTGACTTTAATTATATTCGAGCCGGAGCAGTATTTATTTTCAGACCTAAATAATTTTCTGGCAAAGGTTTGACGGGGCTAGTTATAAAACCGTACAAAGTGATCCCAACACTACTTTTTCTGTAAAAAAATATCTACATCAATAAACAATCCTTAGATTTGGTGGTATAAAATTTTTATAAGTTGAAATACCCCTTTTCCATGTATTTGACAGTGAAAATGCTTCTATTCATTTTTAGTTTTTCCTTTACTGTGCTGCTTTCCTGCTCACAATCAACCCTGGCAGAGAAGATGTATAGTAACAGCCAAAAAATAAATGGACTCAGTTTTGTTGCCTCTCCAAAACAAATTACTGAGGCAGATGTGATAGCTGTAAAAAAGGTAAATGCTAACTGGGTATCGCTGATGCCATTTGCGTTTATGAAAAATATTGATTCGCCAACAATACGGTATAACAATGCAAGGCAATGGCGGGGAGAAAGAATTGAAGGAATTAAAGAATCTGCATTAGCATTTAAAGCACAAGAAATACATGTAATGCTAAAACCACAAATATG
>JBKJLT010000153.1:0-5642 GCA_046596765.1 Ferruginibacter sp.
CCTCCTGCATGCTGAAAAAAATGATATGCATCATTATTATCAATGTATTGTTGCGGCATCAGCTTTTTTTGTACTGCCATGGATACCGTTTCTATATCAGCAATGGCACCCGCCGCATCAGTGGGACCATCTGTTCCATCAGTTCCCGCTGATAAAAAAGTTACAGCATTTGGTTCATCATTATGCCGCTCCATCATTTCAAGTAAAGCACAAAGGGCCATGTGTTGGTTTCTTCCTCCTTTACCCTGGCCTGTAACAGTTACCGTAGTTTCTCCACCCATCAACAAACAGGCGGGTGTAGTGTCTTTATATTTTTTACATACTTTAATAAAATCACGGGCCACTTCGCCGGCTTCCCCCACCATACCGGCATTATGTATCATTGTGTGATACTCCAATTCAGTAGCTTTTTGCTGAGCCGCCTGCAAGGCCAATGCATTGTTGCCAATTATCATAGTATGAACATTTTTCAACACTGCATCATTGGCTTTTACGGTTTCGGGTATTAATCCACGCTTTCCTTTTTCTAAATGGTTCAAAACAGAAACAGGCAATTTAGCCTCTAACTGATATTTGTTTATAATCTGCATAGCCTCTTTAAATGTAGATGGATCAGCTACGGTAGGGCCACTTGCAATTGTTTCCAATTGATTACCCGGCACATCTGAAATAACAAAACTGAACCAGGTTGCCGTTGGCGCATAACGTAATAACTGCCCGCCCATAACAGATGACAAATGTTTACGGATCGTATTCATTTCTTCAATTGTTGCACCGCAGCTGAGCAATAACAGAAATAATTGTTGCTGGTCTTTTAATGATACGCTTTCCGGCACATCGGCCCAAAGTGATGAAGCCCCGCCACTCAGCAGGCAAATAATGATATCGCCTTCTTTTACTTTTTGTAAAAGCCCTTTTGTTTTTTCAACTGCCAGTAAACTGTTTTCGTCCGGTACCGGGTGTGCTGCTTCCACACATTCTATATTTTGTAAAGGCAAAGCATGATCATATTTGGTTACAATAATTCCACCGTTTATCCGGCGCCCCAATATTTTTTCTGTTGCCTGTGCCATGGCAGCACTGGCTTTACCTGCACCAATAATATAAATATGTTGCCATTTGTTCAATGGGATATGTTTTTTATCAATAATCAGTTCATCATGATTTAGCTGGATATACTGAGGAAGCAATATGGAAGGTTGAACAGCTGCTAAAGCCGCTCTGTATATAATTATGGCATCGCTCCTTCCTGACATGTAATACTATCTAGTTGAAAAATCCGGATTGTAGAATTATTATTATAAAAGATACAAAAAATTAAGGTTCAATATTTCTGTTATTAGATTCTTATTCACCAATACAGAAAAGACCATCTTGCCGGAGATCACTTTGAAGGAGAAATTCCATATAAAGAATCAATCTCTTTTTGATAATTATATCTCCAATCATAACCGTTGCGGAGGTTTAAAAACATTTCTATTATTTCGTTATAATTTTCAATTCCCTTCATTTCTTTAGAAGTTACTTTTTGCAGGTAAACATTCTTAAACCCATACTTTGAAGCAATTACCTGAATTTCTTTTTCTTTAAATCGAATTATAGAATCTACTACATTCACCACACAGCTATTACCATCTTTAATATCAAGTTTGGCAGTAACATAATTGTATTCGGGGGAAGATGCGTAGTTCTGCCATAAAACGAAAATTGTTATGAATATTACAATTAGAATTGAGCCAAGTATAAAAAATATTTTTTTACGCATTATTATAAAGTTGTAAAAACCGAAACTAACCTATCAACCAAACCTGTAACAAAAACACCGCTATCCCTGCAGCAAATCCAATCAGGGCCAGCCAGCTTATTTTTTTCAGGTACCACATAAAATCGATCTGTTCAATTCCCATAACAGCAACGCCAGCCGCCGAACCTATAATAATGGCACTGCCACCTGTGCCCGTTGTTAATGCAAGAAATTCCCAGAAAGGATGATCTGTTGGATAAGTTGAGAGATCATACATACCCTGTGATGCAGCAACCAGTGGCACATTATCAACAATAGCAGAAAGCAATCCCAATGCTGTGCCGATTAAATAATCATTTTTCAGATTATTACTTAAAAAATCAGCCATTTCTTTTAAAAGGCCAAAAGACTGTAATGCAGAAACTGCCAATAGTATCCCCAAAAAAAACAGGATACTTGGGGTATCTACTTTTTGCAATGCCTTGGCCACAGTTAGCTTTTCAGAAATTTCAGGCTTTTTATTTTTATGAATTATTGTGGTTATCACCCACATTAAACCAAGCGCAAGCATCATACCCATAAAAGGAGGCAGGTGTGTAACTGTTTTAAATATCGGCACAAAAACTAAGAATCCTATACCTGAGAACAGCACAATGCGACTATCGGACTTTTCTTTGTAGGTAGCAGTAGATTCAGGAATAGGATTGAATTTGGTACCTCTAAACTTGTAAGCAACAATAATAGCCGGGAAAAGGCACACTGCAATACTTGGCAGTATCAATTGCTTCATAATATTCAATGCTGTGATCTGTCCCCCGATCCAAAGCATAGTTGTGGTAACATCTCCCAGGGGCGACCAGGCACCCCCAGCATTGGCGGCTATTACAATCATGCCGCAAAACCAAAGTTTGTGTTCTTTGTCAACCAAAAGCTTAGTTACCAGCGACGACATTACTATGGCAGTAGTTAAATTGTCCAGCAATGCAGAAAGGAAAAAAGTAAGTACCGTAATAATGATGAGCAGTTTTCTTTTATTGGTGGTTTTTATTTTCTGAGTAATGATGTCAAACCCGGCATGGGTATCTATTAATTCCACAATCGTCATTGCTCCCAGTAAAAAAAACAGGATAGAGGCTATTTCTCCAAGGTGATGAAGCAATTCCTCGCTTACAGTTTCACCGGATTCACTTTGAAGGATGTAGATGGTCCAGCAAAGCACACCAGTTATTAAGGCCGATGCCGCCTTATTTAATTTTAAAGGATGTTCAAAAGCAATGGCAATATAGCCAAGGACAAAAACAAGGATAATTAGTACAGTAGTCATATTATATAATGATTGGCTTTAAAAAATTAAAATCAGGTTCTTTAATTACAAAATCAGAACAGCATCTATCAGTACATTGGCAAAACAGAAAGAAACAGCATTTACCCACTTCTGGGATATTCTTTCGCAATCGTTATTGGAAAATAAGTTCAAGATTATTTTTCTGCAATCTTACTTTAAGCCAGTTTTCCAGTTTTGTTTTTTCATTTTTGGTTAAGCGATTAGTAAAAGACAATAAGACCAGGAAGGATCTTGTTGATACTGAATCATTACTAAACACGATATTAGGTTCTACAACTGCAGTTTTTAATGAAGGGTACTGAGCCTTCATCTCCGAAAATAACTGTTTGCCCTGTTTCTGTTGCTCATTAATGCTGTCGAGTTTTAACTGAAGTACACGGCCCTCATTCTCTTTTTGAGCCAACGCTGCTGTCATCTGATTGAGTTGTTCACTTCTTTCGCTGTTTTTATTTTCTGACAAATATGCAAAACCCTGTTTTATGTCCAGAGTTGCGGATACAAGATCATATTTTTCTAATTGATCTTTCAGCAGACTAATTTGTTCCTGCGAAATTTCTTTTCCTCCAAATATCAGGGTTATCTTTTTATGTTTGGCATCAACTTTCCTGTTTAATAAGTAATCATTGGGAAAATGAGCTTCATTGGCAATAAAACGATTGGCATTTTTTGTAAACCTGCTTTGCTGAACTATATCATATCCAAAATACACACTTGGCAATAATGTAGCCAATACAACAAACCAAATAATACGCTGTGCAATGGTATCTGCTCTTTTAGTTTGCAGATGCTTGTATGGAAAATGCAGAAATCGTACTATGATAAAAGTTGCCAATGCTATAAAAACCGTATTGATAATAAACAGGTAAAAAGCACCAATAAAATAACTGAACTGCAAGGTTGCAAGCCCGTAACCCGCCGTACATAAAGGAGGCATTAAGGCTGTTGCAATGGCCACACCCGGAATAACATTTCCTTTTTGTTTGCTGGAAGTAGCCAGAATACCGGCAAATCCTCCAAACAAAGCTATCAACACATCATAAATATTGGGAGATGTTCTGGCTAAAATTTCGGAGTGTGCATCATCCAGTGGTGAAATGAGGAAGAATAAGGTAGAAGTAGTTAATGCCACGCCTGTGGCAATGCTGTAATTATAAACCGCTTTACGTAATAATGCCACATCATTAATACCTATGCCTAAACCAATGCCCATAATGGGACCCATTAATGGTGAAATAAGCATAGCGCCAATGATAACTGCAGTTGAGTTTACATTTAATCCCAGTGATGCAACAAATATTGCGAAAATCAGCACCCAAAGATTAGTGCCACGAAAAACCACCCCGGCATCAATATTTGCGATTACGGTTTGCAGGTCTTCCTTTTCTGCATTGAGTTTAAATTTGTCGAAAAAATTATTCAACCTTATTTACTGATTTGGTTACAGACAAATTTAAGGCTTAAAAAATAAAACAGTTTTCTGGTAATAAAAAACCGCTTCCTTTTGAGAAACGGTTTTCATTCTTAGTAAAAATATTTTTACACCTCCTTCCCATGGCAATGCTTATACTTCTTGCCACTACCGCAAGGACAAAGATCATTTCTTCCCGGCGCTTTCTCCACACGTATAGGTTCCTGCTTTATCTGTTGTGATGGATCGTTATAATCATTCTCTGCACTTAATTGTTGCGGACCATCCCCAGCGCCGGCAAACTCTTCTTTGCGCTGGCGCATTTTACTCATGTCGGTACGTCGCTCCCGGCCTTCACGTATCTGCCCGGCATTGGTTTGCTCCATCGGTATTTGTGCATGGCAAAGGAAACTTACAATGTCTTTATTAACCTGGTCGTCCATTTGTTTAAAGGCACCAAAGGCTTCTATCTTATAAATAACCAACGGATCCTTTTGTTCGTAACCCGCAGTTTGTACACTATGCCGCAAATCATCCATCGCTCTCAAATGCTCTTTCCAGGCATCATCAATTAATGCTAAGGTGATGTTGCGTTCCAGGGCATCATTCAGTTCTCTTCCTTCGGTTGCTAAATATTTATCGAGGTTGGCCAATGCCTGAATTTGTTTTTTACCATCGGTAAATGGCACCGCCACATTTTCAATATGGTTGCCCTGTTCTTTGCGGATATTTTTAATGATGGGCAATGTTTGCTGAACTAACACATCCGTTTTTTTACGGTATTGTGTTATCGCTTCGGCATACAAACGTTCAGATAAATTGTTTACATCTTCTTTATCAAGTTCTGCTGCAGTAATGCCTGTTTCAATTCCAAAATTTACAATGGCAGCCAGTTTAAATCCATCATGATCATTTCCTTCCTTAAAAGAATTGATGAGCCCGTTGGCAACAGAATAAAAAGAATTATCCAGATCAAGTGCAAGCCTTTCGCCAAACAAAGCATGATTACGTTTTTTATAAACCACGTTACGCTGCTTGTTCATCACATCATCATACTCCAGTAAACGTTTACGAATGCCAAAGTTATTTTCCTCTACTTTCTTTTGCGCCCTTTCAATTGATTTGGTGAAAGGCTTGCACTTGAT
>JBKJLT010000158.1:0-3864 GCA_046596765.1 Ferruginibacter sp.
CAATGGAAAAATCAAATTTTGTAGATCAGATAAAGATATTTTGTCGCAGCGGGCACGGCGGTGCCGGCAGCAAGCACTTTATGCGTAATAAATTAACGGCAATGGGTGGCCCCGATGGTGGCGACGGTGGCCGTGGTGCACATATCATTTTAAAAGGCAACACACAGTTATGGACACTGCTGCATCTTCGCTATTACAAGAATGTACTTGCCGAAGATGGAGAGAACGGAAGCAAAAACAACTCAAGCGGTAAAACGGGTAAAGATATTATTATTGAAGTGCCACTGGGCACCATTGCCCGTAATGAAGAAACCGGCGAAATTGAAGCCGAGATTTTAGAAGACGGGCAGGAAATTATTTTGGTTAAAGGTGGCCGCGGCGGTTTGGGCAACAGCAATTTTAAAACATCTACCAATCAATCGCCGGAATACGCACAACCCGGCGAACCTGGCGTGGAAGGCATAAAAGTTTTAGAGTTAAAGGTTTTGGCCGATGTAGGTTTGGTGGGCTTTCCCAATGCCGGAAAATCTACCTTATTAAGCAGCATTACTGCAGCCAAACCAAAAATTGCAGACTATGCTTTTACCACCCTGGTTCCGCAACTGGGCATGGTTGATTACCGCGATGGCAAAAGTTTTTGCATTGCCGATTTGCCCGGAATTATTGAAGGAGCCGCCGAAGGAAAAGGCCTGGGACACCGGTTTTTGCGGCATATAGAACGCAACTCCATCCTGCTTTTTTTAATACCTGCCGATAGTAAAGACCATAAACAGGAGTTTGAAATTTTACACAACGAACTGGAACAATACAATCCTGAAATGCTGCAGAAAGATTTTGTGATCGCCATCAGCAAAAGCGATATGCTGGATGATGAATTAAAAGCAGCCATACAAAAAGAACTGCCGAAAAAAATTCCGCATGTTTTTATTTCATCAGTTACAGGCCAGGGCTTACCAGAGTTAAAAGACTTACTTTGGAATACTTTAAACAACGCAGATAAAGTGTAATAGCCCTTGTCATCCATTTTTAAATACATCCAGGATTTCTATCAAAAAGAATTTAAGCTGGCTTATTTTTTAGTGGTGCTGCTTTTTGTGGGCATCTATATTTATTTAAATTACTGGCATTCGCTGGAAAACCGTTTTGCTGTAGGCGGTAAAACAAAATGGAGCAATTTTTTTGGCTACTACCTTTTATACTTCATCCCTTTTGCGGCAGCATTTTTATTGCAACTGCTTTTTTACAAAGACTGTCATTATTATCAGAACTACTGGTTCTGGATAATTCTGCTGCTGGCACCTGCCTTTTTTTCTTTCAGGGTAAATTTAAATCTCCAGGAAACCATTGTTGAAAAAATCTGGAGCGGCGATGCACAAATATTCTGGTTACGTTGTATTAACTGGATTGTACGGGTTTTTGCATTGCTGATACCGGTATTTATAATCTGGTTTATAAAAGACAGGGACAACCAGCCTTTTTATGGCGCTGCGGCTTTAAAAAATGTAAAGCCTTATTTAATCATGTTGCTCATTATGATACCACTGATTGTACTGGCCAGCACACAAAAAGATTTTTTGCAGATGTATCCCAAAGCAAAATTTATAGCAACGCTTGATCTGCCTTCAAAAAAAATGCATTATTTTATTTACGAACTCTGCTACGGATTTGATTTTGTAAGCATCGAATTTTTCTTCCGTGGGTTTTTAATTCTATCCTTATTAAAAATATGTGGCCCTCATTGCATTGTACCTGTGGCATGCTTTTATTGTGCCATTCATTTTGGAAAACCCATGGGCGAAGCCATCAGCAGTTTTTGGGGTGGTTTGCTGTTAGGCATCGTCAGTTACAACACACAAAGTATTTGGGGCGGATTAATTGTACATTTGGGTATTGCCTGGCTTATGGAAGCAGGCAGTTGGCTGGGTTTGGTGTTAAAAAAATAACTGATACAAACAAGATGTATAACCCGCAACGATGCATGCAGCAGGATAAGCTATAAGAGAATCTTCAAGGGGTAATTATTAAATTATAAAGGTTATTTACTATTGCATTTTTAAAATTTCGGATTTATTTTTAGCTAAATGAAAAAGCTTCTCGAAATATCGTTACTGTTTTTTTTGTGTATCAGCTTGTGTTCATGTCCTTACAGTTCTGCTTATTATTTAGATGAAACCCCAAATATTTATGTAGAAGAGGTGCTGCTGGGAAAATGGATTGCATTTATTAAAAAAAACAACAGTACCCGTGAGGAAGCCGTTTATCTTAACCTGAGTAAAAAAACCGATACCGAATACAATATTTCCTTCTCCGGAAATATTGATGAGCTACGGCCTTATAAATTCATTACTTCAGATTCATTGGCTGGTACAGCTTTTATGAGTACGGTGGATGGCAGGCAGTTTTTTAACATCAGCATTAATTCAAGGGTATACATAGCAGAACTGAACCTTAAGGCCGACAAACTTTCTTTACTGCCGCTGGCCGAGCATTTTACTGCCAAAATGATCTTTAACAGCGAAGCACTCCGCAAATCGGTTGAAGTGCATTATAAAACACGGGTGCGTCCAACACTGGATGACGACTTCTGTTTACGTGATATGGTTAAAATTATACCAAACTGAATTTCATTTCAGGGTAATGTGGCAAAGCTGAAATTCAAACCGGGGGTTTGTAGCGTTGGTGTTTGGTAAATACCGGTTGATCTAACTATAAAATTCAATCGGTATTAATTGAGCCTCTTCTTTAGTTGCTTTTGAAACAGTTGCAAATCGTATGTTATTCTGTAAATTGCCGGTTCTAAATAAACGATTGCATGCAAAGAAGCAAGATTGCCGGTATTGGTTACTATGTACCCAAAAATGTTTTTACCAACGAAGACCTGAAAAAATACATGGATACCTCCGATGAGTGGATACAGGAACGTACCGGTATAAAAGAAAGGCACTATGCCGACCGCACCGGCGAAACCACTACCACTATGGGGGTTGAGGCTGCAAAGATTGCCATAGAAAGAGCAGGCATAACTCCGCAGGATATTGATTTTATTGTTTTTGCAACCCTAAGCCCCGATTATTATTTTCCCGGCTGCGGCGTTTTATTACAACGTGCCATGAAGATGAAAGAGATTGGTGCTTTAGATGTTCGCAACCAATGCAGTGGTTTTGTGTATGCCTTATCTGTTGCCGATCAGTTTATTAAAACCGGTATGTATAAAAACATTCTGGTTGTTGGTGCAGAGAAACATTCCTTTGGTTTAGACTTTAGTACCCGTGGCAGAAACATAAGCGTAATTTTTGGAGATGGAGCTGGTGCAGTGGTTTTACAACCAACACAAAAGGATAACCAGGGAATATTAAGTACGCACTTACACAGCGATGGCGAGAGTGCAGAGATACTGGCCATGTACAATCCGGGTACACATGCCAATCACTGGGTAACCACCCCGGTTGCAAAATTTGATGAGGCCGAAATGGCAGAAATGTTTATGAGCCATGCTATGATTGATGAAGCTCAGAATTTCCCTAACATGGATGGCCCTGCCGTTTTTAAAAAAGCCATTGTTAAAATGCCCGAAGTAGTAGAAGAAGCATTAGCTGCAAACGGGTTAACAAGTGCTGATATCAATATGCTTATACCACACCAGGCTAATTTGCGCATTGCACAGTTTGTGCAGCAGAAACTAAAACTGCGTGATGATCAGGTGCACAATAATATTCAGAAATACGGCAACACCACAGCAGCATCGGTACCTATCGCTTTATGCGAAGCTTGGGAGCAGGGGAAAATAAAGGAAGGGGACCTCGTTTGCCTGGCAGCTTTTGGCAGCGGCTTTACCTGGGCCGGTGCACTAATAAGATGGTAATG
>JBKJLT010000325.1:0-10534 GCA_046596765.1 Ferruginibacter sp.
AGGCACTGCCAACACCAGCATGATCCTGGTGGTTATTGGTGCCTTTTATTTTTATGTACTTGCCATTCAGGAATAAACCTTTGGATGTAATATTTACGGTTCTTATACCAAAACGCAGGTTATCTGTATCAATTATTTTACCGCCTGATTTTATAACAGGAATAACACGATATAGATAAGGATCTTCTAAAGACCAAAGACGGGGATTGGTAACTTTTATTGATTGCCTTACAGTTTTATTTTCATTTACCTCAAGCGTGACAGGGGTTGAAATGATTTCTCCAATTTTATGCCCATCCCTGTCCGTTATGATTGCTGATACAGAAATATTTGCTAAGCTGTACGATTCATTTTGCACAGTAGTTTCAATAAAAACGGTTGCTGTATTTTTTTGTACATCAGTGTAAACAAATACAGGATTTTCGTTCAAGTGAACCGGATTATATTGATTAAGCCATACATGACGGTAGATTCCCGCTCCTTCGTAAAACCAACCTTCGTATTGCGTTGCATCGGCCCGTACAACAATTACATTTTCTTTTCCATAGTTGAGATAATTACTTATATCGTATGATGCGCCCACATAACCACTTTTATTATTACCAAGGTAAAAACCATTTACCCAAACACTGGCATCACGGTAAATACCATCAAACTGAATTTGAAAACGCTGGCCTGAGTCTGACCGGGCAACAGTAAATTTTTTACGGTACCAGCCAATGCTGGTTTCGGGATAATCGCCACCCACAGGCTTATAACCGTGTGATTGAACATCGAAGCTGGATGAATTTGCAAAAGGCAATTCTACTGCCCAATCGTGCGGCAACGAAAGTTTGCGCCAGTTACTGTCATTAAATTTTGGATCAATGGCTGTATTTGGTGCAGCACCTGTTTTAGAAAAAATTGTGGAAAGGCTGTAATTAAAATCTTTTGCCGGATCGTTTGCATTACCGAAAGCGAATTTCCAGTTATCATCAAAATTTAATCTTTTACGTTGCTGGGCAGAAGTATTGAGCACACAAAAAAAGATCAGTGCAATTAAAGGATAAATACTTTTATTGGATTTCATATTGCTGATCTGATTAGTAAATTAATTAAAAGTATTTAGTGCAATAGTAAGTTTGCCCAAATTATCAAATGCGCCAAGTGTATAGTCCTGCCAATTATTGTATGCGTCCTGTTCCCTTCATAGTAATCCGTTTGATCATTTAATAATCTACTTTAAATTATCATTAAAATCCGATAAAATAAGCTTTTGATAAACTTATTTCAGAATTTTAAAAATAAAATCAATACCTGTGTAAAATATACACGTTAATATGTAGATTTACTGCCTAAACAGATTGCTATGCTATTTAAAAAGATTTTACTTATAGTTATTGTTATTTTATCCGGTGCTGTAGTTTTTGCACAGTCCAAAACAAATATCAGTTCTCCCAATAAAAACATATCGCTTAATTTCTGGTTGAATGATAAAGGAACGCCGATGTATGAAGTTTCTTATAAAAACAAAGAAGTGCTTCAGCCCTCTGCAATGGGTTTTGTGCTAAAGCAGACTATGCGTAATGAAGCTTTACCCACTTTAAAAAGTAACCTTGTAGTTGTAAATAGTGTTCAAACCAGTGCCGATACAAAATGGAAACCTGTGTGGGGCGATGTAAAAGAGATCAGGGATAATTACACCCAGCTTACCATTTACCTCTCACAAAAAGGGGAAAATGCAATCAGCTTCAATATCATCTTTAAAGTGTTTGATGATGGAGTTGGTTTCAGGTACGAGTTTCCTCAGCAAAAAAATCTTAGTCATTTTATTGTGTCCGACGAAAATACAGAGTTCAATTTGACAGGAGATCACAAGGCATTCTGGATCCCTGGAGATTATGACAGCAATGAATTTTCTCCCAACATCACCAACCTTAGCGATGTTAATGGAGAAGATCCAAAATATGCTGCCAATATTTTTGCACACCAGTTTTTTGATAAAGATGCAGTTCAAACTCCATTGATGTTGAAAACAAAAGATGGCCTGTACATTAATATACACGAAGCAGCCCTGGTAAATTATCCTGCCATGAACCTGCACATCAATAAAGCAAATTTCACTTTATCATCCGTGCTGGTGCCGGATGCACTCGGTAATAAAGCCTATCTACAGGCACCTGCTAAAACCCCATGGCGTACCATTATTGTTTCCGACAAAGCAACGGATATCCTGGCTTCGCACACCATACTTAACCTGAATGATCCTTCTGTTATTAAAGACCCTTCGTGGATAAAACCAACAAAATACATTGGCGTTTGGTGGGAAATGCATGTGGGTAAAGCAACCTGGGATTATGCCGGAAGCCAGAACGCTACCAGCTTTGATGCGGCGGGACTTAAGCCTACCGGAAAACACGGTGCAAATACGGCCAATGTTAAACGTTATATTGACTTTGCAGCCAAAAACGGTTTTGATGGCGTGCTGGTTGAAGGATGGAATACAGGCTGGGAAGATTGGTTTGGGCAGTACAAAGAAAATGTGTTTGATTTTGTTACGCCGTATCCCGACTTTGATGTGAAAGGATTGCATAAATACGCAGCAGCAAAAAAAGTAAAACTCATCATGCACCACGAAACCTCTGCATCGGTAACCAATTACGAACGCCAGATGGATACCGCTTACCGCTTTATGAAAGCCAATGGCTACGATGCTGTAAAGACGGGCTATGTAGGGCATATCATTCCAAGAGGAGAACATCACGACGGGCAATGGATGGTGAACCATTATCTGCGGGTGGCACAAAAAACAGCCGCATATAAAATTATGCTGGATGCACATGAGCCGGTAAGGCCAACAGGTTTACACCGTACTTATCCAAACTGGCTGGCATGCGAAGCCGCCAGGGGCATGGAGTTTAATGCATGGAGCGAGGGCAACAAGCCTAACCATGATGTTATCTTACCTTTTACACGTTTTATGGGCGGGCCAATGGATTACACACCCGGTATTTTTCAGCTTGAATTAAATTACTGGGATAAGAATAAAAAAGAAACAATTCATACAACCCTGGCAAAGCAACTGGCTTTGTATGTAACTATTTGCAGTCCGCTGCAAATGGCAGCCGATTTGCCCGAGAGTTATGAAAAGAAAATGGATGCTTTTCAGTTTATAAAAGATGTGGCTGTAGATTGGGATGACAGCAAATACCTTGAAGCTGAGCCTGGCGAATATATAACTGTTGCCCGAAAAGCAAAAGGAAGCAATAACTGGTTTTTAGGCACCATCACTAATGAGAACAGCCGGATAACAAATGTGAACCTGGATTTTTTAGATGCCGGGAAAAAATATACTGCCATTATTTATGCCGATGCTGATAATGCAGATTATAAGACCAATCCCGCTGCATATAAAATAACCAAACAGGTAGTTGACAGTAAAACGGTTTTAAACCTGAAACTGGCACCGGGCGGTGGTTGTGCGGTAAGTATTATGCCGACAAAGTAACTGAAAAACTTTTGTAAGATATTGGATGCCCTGCAAATAAAACTGTAGGGCATTTTTAATTTCGATTGCAATAAATATCCGAACCTTCAACTGGTTTAATATCTTCCATATCTATATTGTTGGCACTTTTTTTATTGCCCCATCTGAATACCTTTTCAAAAAAAGGAAGTAACCTGTTGTTTTTTATCATGCTTAAAAAATACACTTCGTGTTCTTTTTCTTTGATGCCCATTTCGTATAAAGTAGTGTCATGTGCTTTAATGCCCAATTGATTGAAGAATTGTTTCATGCGGAAATATTCGCACACATTGCCGCTTTCCAAACTGCCGGCAAAATAAAAAGGCATAAACCAGCCAATGATATAACAACTGAATGAAATTATTTTCCCGATAACATGAAATCGAAATTCGTACCATTTTGAAACAGGAATATTGTATTGATTCATTATCTGCAATACTTCGCTGCGGTGATTCCATTCGTCTGTTTCTATTTGCCTGATTGCTGCTTTTTGCGCTTTGTCTTTAACCGAACCAGCATGGCCCTGGTAGGCAAATGCTGCTGCTTTTTCGGCTGAGTAGGCTCTTTGCAGCAGATCAACTAATTCACTATGGTTAAGTGTCACCTTTTATTTGTAAATATAATGGAAGAGGGGCAATGTAATTTAACTCATTATGGTAACAGCAATTCTCATCCGCCACAACAGTTTGTTACTTGAGCAACAGCTTTCTGGAGCCATTTATTTTTTCGTTAATTACTTTCCAAAATGTAGTTAAAACCTGTATAATAATTCTGCTAATTAAAATTACTATAAATCATCATAAAATAAAACAAACGGGCGTATTTAAACTTACGCAGCCCTTGGCACAAATAATGTTGTATTTTTAAATGGCTTACAAAAAGCCGATTTAAAACCAATAATAAAAAAAATGAAAAAATATTTCTTTTTCCTCCTGCTTTGTGTAACCGTTTGCACACAGGCACAAAAAATAACCGGCTGTGGTTTTAAAGTACCGCCACGTTCAATGCTTAAAACAAATTTTGCCTCTGTTTACGAGGCAAAAGATATTTTAAATAATATGCTCGATAGTATAAATTGGAAAGAAAACTTCAGCGTACGGGAAGAGAATGGCATCCGCAATGCTTACGCAACCATCATCCGCAATGCACGCTGGATTATTTACGATAATAATTTTCTGGAAGACATTGATGCTTATTCAGCCACCAAGTGGGCCAGCATTAGCGTATTGGCGCATGAAATGGGGCATCATTATTATAACCATGTTATCAGCGGACAGGGCAGCACCCCGCCTAAAGAAATTGAAGCCGATGCTTTTTCGGGATATGTGATGTATAAACAGGGTGCAAGCCTTAACGAATCTCTTGCGGCAATGAATGCAATTGCCAGCGACCAGGCCAGTTCATCGCACCCCGGAAAAAGAGACAGGTTAGCCGCTATTACCCGGGGATGGAACACAGCAAAAAATGAAGTGCCGGGCAAAACCGGTGGTAATACAAATGGAAACACCGGTGGAAATTCTGGTGGCAACACAGGTGGAAATTCTGGTGGAAATCAAGGAGGTAATCAGGGAGGCAACCAGGGCGGAAACAACGGTGGTCAGGGCAATACAAATTTACCACCTGCTGACGATCCAAGCTGGATAAGTCTTTCGGTGCAGAGTGCAAAAACAGAAACATTCATGCTGAGTGATGATGGAAAAACTTATCAGCCGGCAGAAATAAAAGCCGGTGAGCCATTCCTTTTCCGTTTTGAAATTTACCAATATGGATGGCTTAAACTTGCATACTTTAATGGGTATAGAACCTTTAAACTGATGCATGGTAAAGACTACAGCATTCTTTGGAATCGCCGCACAAAAAACTGGACTGTGGTAGAAGTGCCGAATTAAGTTATTAAAAAAATGCGGCTATAATTGTTTATGGTTGATCGGCTTGTACAGTTACTCTTTTTGTTTGTTCAGTAAGTATTTTATCCAGGTAAGGCTCAGTTTGTTTTTGAATTTCCGCTTCGTTAATATCAAGTGCATGTGCATTTGATGTTAGTTGCAACCATGGTTTTGGTCCGTCGAAATTATAACTGCCAAAAACAATTACGGGTGTACCGTTTGCAAGAATGTTATCGGTTCCTTCTAACACCCATTGTTCAGCCCAATCGTACAGATAACGGGCATCTTTCTCCTGCAAACGCAAACATGAGTGAGATGCAGGATATCCGGGCAGGCTGTACTGATGCCAGCCAACACCTTCTTTGTTTTCTATATTAAAATTCCAGCGCAGATCCCACTCATCATTAAAAGTGCTGGTTGTTTGTTCGGCCTTCCAGTTGGAGAAGAAAAGCCCGGTAGGAGTAGGATCTTTTTTTCGGCCCATGTTGGTTGGGCCTGTATAAATTAAAACACCATTTTCATACGCTCCAAAAGTTTGTGTAGCGTAGCTAAAAAAAATGATCTTATCAACAGCTTGCAAGTAAGTAACATTTAATGGAAAAGGAAGATAGTAGGCAACATCCCCACTCATATCTGCAGGTATAATTACAGAATCCATTTGTGCAAAGCCTGCTTTGTCTGTTCTGTTAACTGCAAGTGCAATCTGTAGGTTGGTACTGTCTGTATTGGTTAACAGCCATTGCTTTGCATTTGCTATCTGGTACGAAACTGTTTTAGGTTTTTGCCGCTGGGGCTGTTGTTTTACCTTAACGGTTTTTTCTTTATGTGCTTTGCACGAAAATAAAGCAGCTATACAAAAGGCTAAAAAAATTACAGGGTTCTTCATAAAGCAAATTTGGAGGTATTAATTGCTTTTTTACTTACATGATTTCAGCAATGGGTTATAATATTCACACTTTTTATTGCTTGGTATTAACCTATCAGTAACGGAGTTTTTTTTTATCTAAATTATTGTGCATTTGAAGATTGCTTTTGTCTTAACTTAAATAAAAAAAGTTGCCTCTTTTTAAAGGCAACTTTTGTAAGGATGTACTTTGTGGCTTACTGAATTTCAATCAGCTTGGGCTGTTTTTGTTTTACCTCTTCCATTTTAGGTACTAAAAGATGCAGCACACCATCTTCGTATTTTGCCTGTATCTTTTCAGTATCTACCACATCTTTTTGAAGCGTGAAAGTTCTTGAAAATGACTGGTAGCTGAACTCCCGGCTGATGTACCTGGTAGCTTCGTTTTCCCTGTTTTGCGTAGTACTTTCAGAACTTATGGTAAGGGTATTACCCTCGAGCAGCACCTTAAAATCTTTTTTTGTCATTCCCGGTGCCGCCACTTCCACTTCATAACTGTCTGCAGTTTCTTTAATGTTAACCGCCGGGATTGTGGTATTGCTGTTTGAAAAATTCGACAATCCCCAATTAAAAATGTCACGGCTAAGGAAATCATCAAAAAGTGTGGGGAAGTGGTTTTGCAAGCTTCCATTTCTTTTTACAATTGTCATAATTACCTCCTTTTAATTTGGTTAAAAAATGAATTATAAATAGGTGGGAACAAAATAAATGCCATGCCGGATTTTGGCTCCGGAAGCTGAAATTTTTTCAGGAAAACTGATTTTTTTTCAGGGTAGGAAAGTCAGATTTTCAGTTGTTGCCTGTGCTTTTTGCTGCCAGCCACCTGATAAGATTCAGGGCGAATTGTTTGTTACCGGTGTTGGGAATATTTATGCTGGATTTATTTTTTTAACATGGCAGAAACATACATTGCCCTAAACCAATGTACATAAAGAAACGGGATTCGAATGAAAATTTAAAGCCGGTTATGCATTGGCAGCAGACGAAAACCTGAGACGGTAATGACGAAGTTACCGCAATCAAACCCTTAGCAAGCCACGGAAACCTCTTGCGGCATAGTAAGATTCTGCTCCGTTGTGATAAATAAAAATATTTCCGTAGCGGTAATCCCCAAAGATGGCACCTCCAAGTTTTCTAATTTCAGCAGGTGTTTTTAACCAGCTTGATGTTTTTGTGTCTAAATTTTCTCCCGCCTTTTGGCAGCTCTGCAGTTCCCGGTATTCATCTTCCGTTAAGAGTTCAATACCCATAGCAGCGGCCATATTCATAGCGCTATTTTGCGGTTTATTTTCTTTCCTCGATTCCAGTGCAGCACGGTCGTAACAAACACTTCTGCGGCCTTTCGGGCTTTCCGGTGAGCAATCAAAAAAAATGTATTCGCCGGTTTTTTTATCATGACCAACAACATCCGGTTCGCCGCCGGTAATTTCCATTTCATTGAGCGACCACATTTTGTCACTTTTAGCTTCCAGCCTTGCCTGTACTTTTGCCCATTCAAAATCTTTATGGCGGTTCATGTTTTTTTCAAAACGGGCTTTTAAAGTGCTGAGTAATTCCGCACGTTGTTTTGAAGGCAAATCTTTTTTCATGCTGATAAATTTAAAGGCGGGAAAAATTCCCATGCTTAAAAATATAAAAATTCCGGCCTTGTTTTACACGTGGTGTCGGGTATTTTTTGTGATAAAGGTATTTGTTCCATGTATCTGTTTCAGTTTGCATTGAACCTGATTTATAGAATTGAAATCAGCGGTTTACTATACTGTCAATCTTTTTAATGGTCTTATCAAATTCGTTGATCTTTTTTTCTATCGGCGTTTTGCCAGGAATATTATCTTTTTGATATTTTTCAATCAATGGCAGGGTTTTAACGATCTTTAAAAGAACGTGCATGTCCTGCAATTTTACTGCTTTTGAATCAAGTAAAGCCAGCAGACTTTTATGCCCGGAAATTTGTGTAGCATACTTTGATTGACTGTTGCTGATCATCATTCTTATTTTATTACTCAAAGCCGAATCGGTGACAGCAGTAACATGCCGTGCAGCATCGGCATAGTAACCATTATTTTTTTCGTTAAAGCCATTAAAGGCCTCAATTGAATCGGTACGAGCCTCATCCAGGTAATTGATCTGCTTTTCAATATCTTTTAATTCGGGCGTTTTATCTGCCAGTTCTGCATACAGGGTTTCTACCAGGTCTTCTCTACCGCTTCTTTTTGATAGCAGGCTGTAATCGGCTGAGCCGCTTTCCTGTAAAGCTTTTGGCGTTTCGGGCGTAGTAGCCTGTTGCTGTTTTTTTTGATTGCAGGCGAAAATAATGAAAGTAGTGATTAATACCAGGAATGTTTTTTTCATAAAGTTGCAGGTATGATTTGTGGGTAAAAAAAGCTGTTGCATACCAAAAGTATAAAATTTCAGTTGTGGTTGCACTGATAAGAAAAGTTAAAACTGCTTTATGGTTGTTGGCCGGAGGCGCAACAACGGCTGAGAGCGGGCTTACGTAATGCCAGCAGCGGCGAAATGTATTCGCCGGTCTTTTTATCATGGCCAACAACATCCGGTTCGCCCCCTGTACTTTCCATTTCATTGAGCGACCACATTTTCCCGCTATTAGCTTCCAGCCTTGTCTGTACTTTTGCCCATTCAAAACTTTTGTGGCGGTTCATGTTTTTTTCAAAACGGGTCTTCAAGATGTTGAGCAGTTCTTTATGTTGTTTTGCAGGCAATTCCTTTTTCATGCTGTTTAATTTATTGATTAACTGTTACAAAACTTCAGGTCGGCTACAAACTTTGCCTGCCGGCAGATAAATTTATTAATAAAAATTGAATTAATACTGAATGACTAATTACAAAATGCAATCGGTATTACAAAGAACAAAGAAAATTTGAGGTTTAGATAACCTGCAGGAGGCCGACGAAGATGTTTGCTCGTTGTTGTTGCTGCCATCGATTCATTGGCTGGCACCAGAACAAGCACCAACGGTGGATAAGAGCTGACATTACTAGTGGCTAAGAAATGTTATTCTTTAAAATACAAGATGATTAATTAAAGCAAATAATTAACAAACTTTTTATTGAAAAGGCGGAGTGTATTCCATCAGGAAATCTGAAATAGTATCTTGAGTTTATTGTTTAGTTCTGTTATTTCAGTATCCGACAGTTTGCCTAAGAGGCCTTTTGCCAAAACTTTATCGAGTGTAGCAATTTTGCCTGTTCTTATCAGAGACAGAGTTCTAAGCCCGTTTGAGGGGGAAGGTAAAAGCAAGATGTCTGTAGGTTCTTGCCATTGATTTTGAGTTGTGATAAAAGATACTGTAAAGTCTAAGGTAGTTTCAGCAAGTACAACTGCAGGCCTGAGTTTACTTCCACTTAAATCTGTAAAGGGAAATGTGATAAGCACAATATCAGCTTTAGCCATTGTAAACTTCTTTTAAGTCTGCTACCGAATAAATATCTTCTTCTTCGTTATTCAAAAAAGCAAAAGCCTGGCTGTTGGAGGTTAGTTGTTGAATATCGTCTGTCAATTTTTGTTCTTCATAGCGTTTAATAACAAAATCAGCAAAATCTGAAATTTCTTCAGCCTTATCCTGCGGCAATTGATTAATAGCTTTTACAGTTCGTTCTATGATTAATTGTCTTGTCATGGCTTTAAAATGATATTCAAATATAAATATTTTTGCTCAAAGTTAATACGTAGTAGTTGCGGGTGCCACGTTAAGGCAAGTTGAGGGAGTGGATGCGTCAGTTTTTTTTAGTTTAGAGGAGATCTGGAACGAAATTAAAACCTTGGTTATGGTTGTTGGCCAGTGGCGCAACAACGGCTGGGAGTGGGATTACGTAATGCCAACAACGGCCAAAAAAAACATAGCCCCATCGGGGCGAAATATCAGTAGCGGCAGCAGCATGTATATTTTTTATTTTATAAAAAAGCCCCATCGGGGCGGCATATTTTTTCGCAATCATCTTTGTTACAATATGTCGCCCCGATGGGGCTTTGAAAACAATTAACTGGCTTGATACCTTCTACTGATATTTCGCCTCTATGAGGCTGTGTTAAATATCCGTAGCCTCGCCATAAGCCACGGCAGTAGCTTCTTTCAAAGCTTCGCTCATGGTTGGGTGAGGGTGAACTGCATTTAATATTTCGTGGGCGGTGGTCTCCAACTTGCGGGCAACCACGGCTTCGGCAATCATATCGGTTACACCTGCGCCAATAATGTGGCAACCTAAAAACTCGCCGTA
>JBKJLT010000083.1:0-4221 GCA_046596765.1 Ferruginibacter sp.
TTTTCACTGCCTGTTTAATAGCTTTGTTAGATTGTGCTGTTTTTTTCTCTACCTTTTTAACTGTAGCCTTCACCACTTTCTTTACAGCCTTTTTTGCCGGAGCAACTTTTTTAGAAACCGCTTTCTCTACTTTTTTCACTGCGGCCTTTACGGCTTTTTTGGGAGCAGCAGCTTTCTTTTTGGTAATTTTTTGTATGGTTTCTTTTACCTTATCTATGGCTCCGGTCACCTTTTCTTTAGCCCCACTCGCCATATCAACTAAATTATTTTTAGCCACAATTACTTCACCTGTAAAGTGACCAAGTTTGCCTGCTATTTTTTCCAGCATTGGTTCTTCAGTTGTTTTTTTAGAATTACTTTTTTTCTTTGCCATTGTATATAAGTTTAGTGGTTATAAATATACCTGAAATCAGGGTGTTTTTTACTTAAACAAAAATAAAGCCATTTATTTTTTCAGATGACGCAAATCAAACTCCGGCTTCTTTCCTTGTATGCCAGCATAAAAGCTAATGATCTTTTTCAGATCCGCTTCTTCATCATCACCAGGAAATAAAGCTTCGCCAATTACTACCAGTTTGTTTGCATAATCAAAACCAATGGGTACAATCGGTACTCCCGCTTTTTTGGCAATATGGTAAAAGCCGGTGCGTAATTTATCAACTCGCTTTCGGGTGCCTTCAGGTGATATGCCCAGCATAAAAGTTTCGTGGCTGTTAAATAATTCCACCACCTGATCAACCATACCGGCTTTTGCAAAGCGGTCAACCGGCGTGCCGCCCATTTTACGCAACACCCAGCCAAGCGGCCACACAAACAATTCTTTTTTAGCAAGAAACCTTGCGTGATCTATTTGCATTGCCTGCCGTGCAACAAACCCCGTCATCACATCCACCCAATGTGTATGTGGTGCAACTGCCAGTACTATTTTTTTATATTGATGCGGAAATGTGCCGGATAGTTTCCAGCCAAAAATTTTCCAGTAAAGGTTTAAGAAGAGGCGACGCATTGAAGAAAGGTAGTTGAATTATGAGTGTAAAACAAGGAATAGAAAATGGTCAGAATCACACAAGCCCCTGAGCGGTTCAATATTAGGTCGTCAATAAATAAGGGGTTGGAGTGAGTAAAGTAAACAGCATTGCCGAACCTGTATTTTAAAACAGTCTTATCCCTTTATTTTGCCCCTCCACAATCCCTACTTCCTCTTCGGTTAACTCATACAGATCATACACCATCTTGTCAATGGCCGCATCGGTGGTATCAATTACCTGCTGGATGTTGTTGGCAATGGCTTTTTGTTCCTCAAAATATTTCAGCCATTCGGCTTCTTCGGGCAGGCTTAGTTTTATTTTTTGTTTGGTTAGTTCTTTTAAAAAATTGGTAAAGCTTAAAGCCGGCCAGTTGGTAAGTTTATTATTTAGTGTAAGGCGGCTATATTTACCAACCAATAATTGCTGCAATTGCTGCTTTACCTGCTGTAGCTCTTTGTTTTTGGTAAGCATAATATTGGCTTTGGCGATGAAGGGGAGTTGGTTGTCTTTTGAAATAATTTTAATTGGGAATACTTTACAATCCTTAATTAGTATTTTCTGAAATCTGTCCTTGTATTCTTCAAGGAATTTTTTACGATGATAAAAAGACATCAGCGTACTATTGATCAGGATTAATAGATACTCAGTATAATAATCTTCTTTAGCAATTAAATTAAAAGCATTTTGAGTATTATAGAGCTCCTCATCAGTCATAGCAGCCCAGATTTTCTTCGCAGTCCAATCGATAATCTGTTTAACTAAAATTCTCTTTTCTTTGAAAAATTTATCTTCTCTCGAAGCACCTAACCAACTACCATAACTTATCCATTCGGTTCTATTCCATGTAACATTATATCGAGTCACGTCATTTCCTGCCAGCAGTTTTTTATAGGTAGAATCTTTTTGGTAAGAAGCATGGAATGCTCTGTTTTCAATTTGCTCAACAGTATGGCCCTTATACTTATCATAAGGAGTTAAACCCAAACAAAAATCGGCACAATCAACAAGTGCGATAGTTTTATCCTCTATTTTAAAAACTAAGTCACTAATATTTTTATCTACATTAATCCTGAATATTTTATTTTCATCTTTTTTCCATGATATTTGATTTATGAATGAATATTCATCAGTATTCGAACTGGAAATATCATTTATTCTGTCAAAACCTTTATAAACAAAAATCTCAACCAATGGATTCTGACTTTGTGAATAAGTAAAAGTCAAAATTATTGTATCAACTTTAACCTCCCCAGAACCACCGCCAAAGGACTCGTTTGGCAATCTCACAATGGAATCTAAATACGTTTCGTCCAGCAAAATATTTCTTATTTTTTTGTAAGATTCTTGCGTTAAAATTGATGATGGAATGATAAAGGAAAACTTTCCATTCTTCTTTAAAATAAGTAAAGACCTTTCTATAAAAACAGAGAATAGGTTAATTCGATTATTCGCACTTGCAAATTTTTCAAAAATATATTCAACAATATTTTGAGGCAGTGCTTTTATGTCAACATACGGCGGATTCCCAATCACTACATCAAAGCCTCCTTTTACCTGATTTTTACTACCGTATTCAGGAGTGGGCTCATTCACAATTTTAAAATCTGTATTTACCACAGCATTATCGTCGTTGGTAATTTGCTCATTATTAAAATTAGTTGTTTCAAACTCCTCGTTGTTTGTATAAACCTCTGTTTCAGTTGCAGCTTGTTTTTGATTACTCCTGGCAGCATTTATCGTTTTTTGTATATTGGTTATATCTGCTCCAAATATCTGGGGAAATTCTTTTTGCCAGTTAAATGCTTTATCACCTGCAATGGCGGGGTCGCTTATTAAACTGTTACCGCATTTAATATTTTCGCTCAGGTTGTTAAGCTTGCGGCCCTTACGTGCCGTACGCAGCCAAAGACTTAGCCGGGCTATCTCTACGGCTTCGTCATTTATATCTACTCCAAAAAGGTTGTTTTCTAAAATGGTGTTTTCTACATCGCTTAAAATCATAGCATCGCCAAAAAGTTTTGCGGTCAGCTCATCTACCAGACGGTGTTCGGCAATTAAAAACTCAAGCGCCTGGTTTAAAAAAGCACCGCTGCCGCAGGCGGGGTCGCAAATGGTAATGTGTAAAAGCCATTGGCGGTAATCATCTAATTTTTGCTGTAGCTGTTTGGTATTGGTTTTACGTTTTTGTGGGGTAAAGGCAACTCCGGCAATACCCATGCTTTCTTTTTGTTGCCGACAAAGCTGGCCCACGGTATTTTCTACCATGTATTTGGTAATGTAACGGGGTGTATAAAACACGCCGTCTTTTTTTCGTTTGGTTTTTGTTTTGTCAATGGCAGTGCCTTCTAATTGTGCCTGCACTTCTTCAATTTCGCCCAGGCTGTGTTCAAAAATATGGCCCAATATGTTTACATCCACTTCGCTGTTAAAATCATACTTGCTTAAAGTAATGCCGCCGCTGTGCAGGAGGCTGTCATCAATTTTTATATTGTTTAAAATTTCATCGGGGGCAAATAGTCCGCCGTTGTAGGCAAAAATTTCGTACTGGTTGCCTCTATGCCCGGTATTGAGGTAACCAAAATATTTTATAAAGCGGCTATACAGCGATACATAATTATCCAGCTCTTTAAGTTGCTGCCACTGTTTTAAAATTTCCCTTACGCTGTTCGGTGGCAGCAGCAGCCTGTCTTCGGCAAAGAGGATGAACAATAAACGGTCGAGCAGTTTTTGTGTTTTTTTAAACAGCTCCAGTTTATGGTATTGTGGGTTGAGCTCAACAATATTGGCAAACAGTTGTTTTTTAAATCCTGAGTAATCGGCATATAGTTTTTTAGTTACGTTTTCTTCTTCCGATATGGAAGCTTGTTTCATAGCAAGCGGCACATCATTTTGTACATGCTGCTGATGCAGGCACAGGTACAAAACAGCAAAGCGTTCGGCGGTTAATGTAAAGAGGTTAAACTCTTCAAAGTCGGTAGCGTCATTTATATAAAAGCGTAGCTTTTCAAAATTACTGGTAATTACATACACACAGTTTTTGTGTTTGTGCTTGTAGCCAAAAACCTGTTTTTCAATCTTGTCAAGTTCGGTGGTGCCGGTGTCTTTTAATTCAATAACACCAATCAGGTTTTCTTCTCTGAGCAAAGCGCCATCGCTTTTGGTTGCATCCGTTTCTGTTTTCTTTTCTAAAACA
>JBKJLT010000116.1:0-2909 GCA_046596765.1 Ferruginibacter sp.
GTCTTCAGGATTCATTTGAAACCTGGTGCCACCTTTTCCATCACGAATGATGATGTTTCTTTTATTGATGGTGATCTCGTCATCTTTAAACTCAGATAATGGTTTGCCATTAATGGTTATTTTATCGCCATTAATTTCAACATTGATCTTGGCATCTTTTTGTCCTTTTTTACGGATGATAATCTCCTGGGTTTCTTTTTTATCCTTGTCACCCTTTGCTCCTTTATCTCCTTTATCATCCTGGGCAGTAAGGGTTGTAAATGCTCCAAAACACATAATGGCAGCGGTAAAAACAATTTTTTTCATGACTTTATATTTTATGTACGAAATGTTTAGTAGAACAAAACTAAGCACTTTTTTGGTATTACGAAACATTTCGCAGATTATTTTCGTTGCTTTAACAAATTTTTTGGCAGTTGCCGGGAAGTTAGCCACAGATTGCACAGATTTAAACTGATTATTTTATTTTGCCTTTCATCTGTGCAAATTCGTGCAATCCGTGGCTAAAAAGCTTAAGCCGAAGGCTGCATTATCAATTAGGATTGGATTTGGTGTAGGTTCTAACCAGGCAATCATCAACAATGCCTTCGCCAATAAAATTCATACCAATTTTTTCCAGCACTTTTATGGAAGCCATGTTTTCTATATGTGCCCTGCCGGTGATGAGTTTAAGCTTTAAAGTGTGTAAACCATAATCTAATGTATGCTGTGCTGCTTCGGTGGCAAAACCTTTGCCCCATGCTTTTTGCATCAAGCGGTAACCCAGGTCAATCTCATCAATGTCTGGCCTGTATTTTAAACCGCACCAGCCAATAAAATCATTATCAGTTTTTGTTATCATGGCCCAGCGGCCAAGGTTGTTTTTATATTGGGGTAAGATGATGCTGGTTATTATTTCTTCGGCCTGCTCAAGAGTTTTTAATGTTGGCTCATGCACATATTTTACAATTTCCGGATCGCTGTTGAGTGCACGAATTAACGGGGCATCTTCAATGGTGATTTGCCTAAGTCTGAGGCGTGGTGTTTGGAAGATGATGTGCATGGCACTAAAGTATGAATTATTTTTATAGCTGATAAATTCTTAATTTGCCCAATACATAAACTTGCTAATTGAAAACAGGCTTTACAGAATTAATAAACGGATACCTCCACAAAATAAAAGCTGCCAACAAGGAGCTTACTAAAAAAGAGCATTTTAAAGATTTGCTGCACCAGTTGTATCATGGCGAAAAAGAAATTGAAAGCATCATTGATGCCATTAGTGCCGGTGCAGAAAAAACAATTTTAAACATTCCACGCCATAATAAAAAACACCGGGGCAGCGCCGATACACTGTACAATAAAATTATTATTGAGTATGAAAATGATTTAAAAACTTCTTTAAAACATGCCAAAGAGCAACTGGCTGGCTACATGCTTGGGCAGTTTAAAAGCGGCGAAGGCTACAATTATACTTTAATTGCCAGCGACTTTGTTAACTGGAAAGTGGTGGTGCCGGATTTAAGCCAACTCGATATTTTGGATACAGTGCAGGAGCATGAACTGATATTAAATGAAGTGCCCACCGCCTCCTTTACCCTTACCGAAAAAAATGCCGAAGATTTTTACTACTGGATAGACCGTTTTTTATTTAAAGAAGAAAAACAAAAAGCTACACTTAAAAGAATTGAAGAAGCCTTTGGTTACCAAAGCCCTGTATTTATTGAGTGCTTTAGAAATATTGGTACCGTTTTTCAGGATGCAAAAAAGTTTGGCGAAGTACAAGTAAGTTATGAGCAATGGAAAAAGTTTTTGAGTATTGCGTACGGAAGTTTTGCTGATACGGATAGTGCTTTTATCATCCACACATATTTAAGCGTACTGGCAAAAGTGCTGGCATACGAGGTTATCAGCAACGATGATTTTATTGATGATGAAGAAATGAAAACCATCCTCAACGGCAGCATTTTTCATAAATACAACATTCGTAATTTTGTGGACAATGATTTTTTTCATTGGGTACACAGCGACCGTTATTTTCAACCATTAAAAAAAGCCTTTCGCTTAATAGCACAGGAAATTGCAGCCTTTGATTTTACCAACCCCGATGAAGATGTGCTGAAAGGTGTTTATCAGGAACTGATTGACCTTGACACACGCCATGCACTGGGTGAGTATTACACACCCGACTGGCTTTGCGAACGGGTGGTGCAGCAATTTAATTTTAAACCTACCGATAAAATATTAGACCCCAGTTGCGGCAGTGGTTCTTTTTTACGTGCCGCCATTCACCGGCTAAAAGAACAAAACCCCGGCATACAACCGGAGCAAATAAACAATTGTATTTATGGTATAGACATACACCCATTGAGTGTGCAGATTGCCAAGACAACTTTGCTGGTTAGTTTGGGCAGGGATATTGCAAAAAGTAAAAAGCCGGTACATCTCAATATAATTCTTGCCAACACTTTGCTTGCACCCGAAGGCGTAAAGAATTTATTTGGCGGCGAGTTTTTAATGCAGATTGATAAAGATAAATATTACCTGAACACACAGGTGTTTGAAGATGTGCATTTGTTTGATGAAGCGCTGGAAGTGTGTGAAGAACTGGCTACACAAACACAGGGCAAAAAATTAGAAGCAGAAGCCGTGTTTGCCAATATTTTAAAACGCCAATACAAACATGGAGGCATTACACCACAACTAACAGCCAGCTTTTATAAAATTTATACCGGGCTAAAAAAAGTAAAAGAAGCAGGGCGTGACAGCATCTGGAAGTTTATTGTACAAAACCTGTACAAACCCTACTTCCTAAGTAATAAGTTTGATTACATAGTGGGCAACCCGCCGTGGTTTACTTTTAGCAGCATTAAAAATGAGGAGTACCAGGATATTTTAAATGCACTGGCAGAAAAATATAAAGTAAAACC
>JBKJLT010000246.1:0-9223 GCA_046596765.1 Ferruginibacter sp.
CGCCATTCCAACACAATTTTTACTAAGAGCTTTGCCCGGTTGCAGGGTAGAGGTTGTTTTTGGCAAGCAAAAAAAATATGCCGGTATCATCAAATCAGTCCTCGATAAAAAGCCTCCATATCCCACCAAAGAAATATTAAATGTGCTGGATGATGAACCGATCTTATATCCGCAGCAGTTAAAGCTTTGGCAATGGATGAGCGAATATTATATGTGCAGCGAAGGCGAAGTAATGTCTGCAGCATTGCCAACGCATTTTAAACTAAGCAGCGAAACCATCTTGATTTATAACGAAGAGATTGGCGAAGACTTTACCCATTTGAATGATGAAGAATTTCTGGTAGCAGAGGCATTGCTTTTAAAAAAAGAATTACGGCTTACAGAAGTGCAGCAGATACTGGATGTAAACCATGTTTATCCACTGATAAAAAAACTGATAGATAAGAATGTTTGCTTTGTTTGGGAGGCCATGGATGAGCAATACAAAGTGAAGAAAGAAAATTATGTTATACTAAATCCAGAATACAGCACTGATGAAAAAATGAGCGAACTGCTGAATAACTGGAGCCGGGCACCAAAGCAAATGGAATTGCTATTGGCATTTCTCCATCTGCAAAAAACAGAAGGGGATGTTATACAAAGTGAATTACTTAAAAAAGCAGGAGCTTTGCTTGCCCAACTAAAAGGCCTTACAGAGAAAAATATTCTGATAGTTGAAAAGAGAGCCGTTGACCGCATAAAATCGCTGCCTAAAAATGTGGAGATTGATTTTGAATTCAGCGCAGCACAGCAGGAAGCATCGGATAAAGTGGCGAATGCATTTGAAGATAAAAATGTTTGCCTGCTGCATGGCGTAACCAGCAGCGGCAAAACACAGGTATATGTTAAACTGATTGAAAAATATTTTTCAAAAGGCCAGCAGGTTTTGTATTTGCTGCCCGAGATCGCTTTAACAACGCAGATCATCCGCCGGCTGCAAAAACATTTTGGTGGCAATATCACTATCTATCATTCACGTTTTAACAATAACGAACGCATTGAACTCTGGAATAAGATACGCACCGGCGAAGTAAAGATTGTGCTGGGTGCAAGGAGTGCCCTTTTTCTGCCCTTTAAAGACCTTGGTTTGATTATAGTGGATGAGGAGCACGATTCTTCTTTCAAACAGCAGGATCCGGCTCCCAGGTACAATGCAAGGGATGCTGCCATTTATTATGCATCGCTTTTCCCTGCCGGTGGTGGGGCTAAAGTTTTGTTGGGTAGTGCCACACCCGCTATTGAAAGTTATTTTAATGCCATGCACGGTAAATATGCCTTGGTAGAGTTGAACGAACGTTTTGGCGGTATTAAATTACCGGAGATAGAAATAATAGATACCCGACAAGTTGTTCAAAAAGCCCGCCCGGATGATCCGGTCGGACGGGGTAAAGTGATGATCAGTCCGCAATTAAAAGAAGCCATGCAAAAGGCATTAGAAGCTGATCGGCAGGTTATCTTATTTCAAAACCGGCGTGGTTATAATCCTTATTTAATTTGCGGAGCCTGTGGTTTTATTCCACAATGTACGCATTGCGATGTATCGCTTACGCTGCATAAGTTCAGTAATAAGCTGCATTGCCATTACTGCGGCAGTGTGTATCCTAAATTAATTACATGCCCGGCCTGTGGCACCAATAACTGGTTAGAGAAAAATTTTGGTACCGAAAAAATTGAAGAGCAACTGGAAGATGATTTTCCCAAAAATAAAATTGCCCGGATGGATGTGGACAGTGTGCGTGGTAAAACTGCACATGATAATTTAATTCAGTTGTTTGAGCAACACCGGCTGGATGTTTTGGTAGGAACGCAAATGGTGGTTAAAGGTTTGGATTTTGATAAGGTTAGCCTGGTGGGCATTTTAGATGCTGATGGCTTACTTGCTTTTGCCGATTTCAGGGTTAATGAACGTGCTTTTCAATTGATGGAACAAGTGAGTGGCAGGGCAGGCAGAAAAAAGGAACAAGGCAAAGTTATTATACAGGCTACCAATGTAAAGCACCCGGTTTTGCAGTTGGTACAGCAGCACAATTACAAACAATTGTATGCCATGGAGATTGAAAACCGCAAGCAGTTTTTTTACCCGCCATACAGCCGCATTATTTTGCTAACTTTAAAGCACAAGGATAAAAATATTGTAACTGCTGCCGCAGAAAAGTTAACGCAACTGCTTAAGCAGGATTTGAAAGATTTTATTGTTGGCCCTGCAGCACCGGTTGTAAACCGCATACGCAATCAATATTTAATGGAAATATTGATAAAGCTGCCAAAAGAACCGGGCATGAGCATGCGGTATAAAGCTGCTGTCAAAAATCACATTAACCAGGTAACAGGAGAGAAATATTTTAAAAGTGTAACGGTGATTGTTGATGTTGATAAGATGTAGCAGCCTCACCCCAATGAGCTACGCTCGTTCCTTTGCAGGAACTCCAAAAGAGAGGGAACTGGAAGAAAGAAGCGAAGACATATTTTACGTTTTTTTTGGGGACGAGCATAGGTTCCTTGATTTGACTTTGGTGGCGACGCTCCGTTCAACTAAGAATTTCAATTTAGCTTTACTCATATTTATTTTACATGCAGGTACAGGAAAATATATTAATCAAACAGTACAATACATTTGCAATCAATGTCTATGCAAATCTATTTGCTAAATTCAATTCGGTTGATGAGTTAAGTGAACTGCTCGAATTTAACCAACCCAAAACCCAAAACTCAAAACCCCAAACTCTCATTCTCGGCGGCGGTAGCAACATCCTCTTCACCAAAAATTTTTCCGGACTGGTTTTAAAAAACGAACTCAAAGGAATTAAGGAGATCAAGGAAGATGAACACCATATATATATACAGGCAGGCGCAGGGGAGAACTGGCATCAGTTTGTTTTGCATTGTATACAACATAGCTGGGCTGGTGTTGAAAATCTTTCGCTGATACCTGGTAATGTGGGCGCATCGCCCATGCAGAATATAGGCGCTTATGGTGCAGAGATAAAAGATGTTTTTTATTCGCTGGAAGCATATCATATCCATGATAAAAAGCTGGTGAACTTTACGCTGAACGATTGTGAATTTGGTTACCGCGAAAGTATTTTTAAAAAGAAATTTAAAAATGAGTTTGTAATTACCAGTGTTACATTCCGGCTGAACCGGATTCCCGCCTTCAATATTTCTTATGGAGCCATGAGCCAGGAACTTGAGAAAATGGGCGTGAAGGATTTAAGCTTGCAGGCAGTATCGCAGGCTGTCGTCAATATACGTTCTTCTAAATTACCCGACCCGGCAGTGATTGGTAATGCAGGAAGTTTTTTTAAAAATCCAGAAGTAAACAGTTCGCAATTTGCAGTCCTCAGTTTGCAATTTCCGGCAATAGTTGGGTATCCTTTACCAAATGGAAACGTAAAGCTTGCAGCCGGGTGGTTGATTGAGCAATGCGGCCCTTCGGCAGGCACAAGCTGGAAAGGTTTTAGAAAAGGCGACGCCGGCTGCCACGAAAAACAGGCTTTGGTTTTAGTTAACTCTGGCAATGCAACAGGCAGTGAAATATTTGATTTAAGTGAAGAGATTTTGCAGAGTGTAAAAGCGAAGTTTGGGGTGGGGTTGGAGAGGGAGGTGAATATAATATAATTGTATGCCTGGCAAGGTCAACTTGTTACAGAATGAGTTATTATTCGTAATTATCATGCAGATTGCTTCACTTTATTTGACACACGTACTTTCGTTGTCTGCTTTGCTTTCAAAAGGCGTTTGGCTTTGTCTGCTTTTATAAACTCGCTGATAGCAAACTCTTCTTTCTTTGTCAATGGTCTTGGGTCAACTACAAAGTCAACATCAAGTGGTTCTCTTATTAGTCCCATAATTGTAAATTTAAAAGTATTTATTAATAAGTTTTAAAGCCGATTCAGTATTAATTACCATAAGGTGTCCACCAAAATGTACTGCCCCTAAAGTTTCAATGTAATGATCTATTAGTTTTGTTTTTGCAACAAAGGAAACATAGCCCTCGCCGCCACGTTGAAATGAAAGTTTACAGGCAAAAGCAACCAAATTTCCAGGAACGCCCAAATAGGTCTTGGTTTTCCCAATATTAAATGGGGCACTTTCGATGAGGTGCATGTAAACATGTTCAGGTTTAACTTCTACACTTATAATTCCCTGAATGATGTTTGGATTATTAGTAATGGTCAGTTTGAAAACATCACGTTCAGGAATTTTGAACTCTGCTCCCCAATTGAAACCCCAACCATTTTTTTTTGTAATGCTTCTTAATTCGGCATTGCTAAGCAATGCAATATCAGTCGGGAAGCTGTCACCTGATTGAACATTTTCAATAGAGTTTGTAAGCTTGTCGATGATAAAATCAAGTCCTATGTTTTGTTGCTTTTTCACTAAACAAATTTACAAAAAATTGAGCTGTCTGTCAAATGTAACTTGAAGTTTGCATGGTAAAGTTGTTTTAGAAAATCTGACATAAAAAAACCCCCGGATTAGCTAAGTGCTAAACCAGATTTGCTGTGAAGTACATTATCTAGGCAATGTTCTAATTGAGGTTGGCTGTGTGCGGGAAAGAGTAAGGTTTTAAGGTAACCGCTTTTATGGTTTACGCTTTGGCTGTTGGCGAGACGCTCAACAGCGGCGTTAGTTTAGTTTGCAACTTTTAAGATTAACGCCAACAGCGGCGAAGGTAAAACTTGCTGCCGGTTGGCTGATAGAGCAATGCGGCCCTTCGGCAGGCACAAGCCCCGATAATAACGGGGCAAGCTGGAAAGGTTTTAGAAAAGGCGATGGAGGCTGCCACGAAAAGCAAGCTTTGGTTTTAATTAACTACGGCAATGCAAAAGGCAGTGAGATTTATGATTTGAGTGAGGAGATTTTGCAGAGTGTAAAGGCAAAGTTTGGAGTGGGGTTGGAGAGGGAGGTGAATATTGTTTGAGAAATAACTTTGCCAAAGTTTAAAACTTTGGCAAAGTTGAGGAGTAACCGTAAGAAGTTTACTTTAATGTTTTTTGCAGGTCTTTGTTCATTTTTACATAATCATCATTTTTAGCTGCAGCAGCCAGTTCCATTGATTTTTTTGAACTTTCCATAGCACCGGCCATATCGCCCATATCTTTTTGTATTTTGGCTTTGTAAATCCATATCCAGAATGCTTCTTTATTTTCGGCAATGGCCTTGGTTGCATTTTCTAATGCCAGCGGTAAAATCTTATCATATTCATTGTAAAACTGGGCGGCCTGCCAGTATGGTTTTTTGTCGGTTTTCATGCCAGCTTCAATCTGCATTCTTACTTTATCTTTAAAATTGGCAATTAATGGTATAGATACGGAAGTCTTTTCCCACTTAATATCCAGCGAACAGGTTTCAGCTTTTACATCCGAAAATTCAATGGTGAATGTTTCCAGTTTCTTTTTCATTTTCATGGGCTCCACTTTAAAACGAATCACATCCTGGGTTTCTTTATAACCATCTATACCCCAGTTTTCAAGCCCTTTATTAAAAATTATTTCCCAGTTGTCAATACCGGGAATGGTATATAAAACATACGTGCCACTATCGAGTTTTTTGCCGCCAATTTCTACAGCCTCGCTGAAAACTATCCTGGTAGCAGCATTGGCACCGGTGCGCCAGAGTTTATTAAATGGAACGAGGTCGCCAAAAATGGTGCGGCCTTTACTAGACGGCCTCGAATAGGTTAACTGAATGCTGCCAACGCCAAATTCCTGTTTAACGGTTTGTGTAGGCGAAGGGGCAGGCATTTTTACCTGGGCGTTGCTTTGTAAAAGAAAACAGGTAAATGCAAGAGCTGATAGTAGTATTTTTTTCATAAAAAAAATTATGGTACAAAGTTACGAAAATCATATTTCAATTTGAATGTAATGGATTGGTTGGCGTTGTCTGGAATTATTTTTTGAAATAATTAGTAGTTGTTTTGTTCATAATTCATTACTTCATTCAAATAATCAAGTGTTATTTTTCTTTTTATTTTGTCATTTCCTTCAATCCAGTTCTTTATTTCTTTATAGTATGAGTTGATAAAGATTAATTCATTGTCTCCGAGGTAGTATGCCAATATTTTATCTTGACTAATCTTTGTATTTCTGAAGTTGGCTAAATATTTCTTTTTTGCATTGTTATAACTGAAATTTACAATACTTGAATCATTCATTACATTAGTAATTAAGCTGTCCCTGAAGTAAAAGTTATACTCGAATTTTATCTTAAGTGGGTTTTCGGTAATAACGGATGCCTCAAGCCAATAACCTCTGGGTCCAGGCCAGTTATAATTTCCATTTTGTAGAATATTTAGTACTGGGATCAGCTTATTTTGAGAATATTTGTAGAAGTAATAATTGAACTGCCATATGCCTGAACCACTGCCAAAATTCTCTTTATAGTAAATTACTGTATTACCATCCTGATCCCAAAAGTGATTTATTTCCAAACCATAACGGTGGCTTATATCATGCCGGGATATTAAAATGTTTTTTTTGAAAAAGTATAAAGTATTTGACCAACTTACACCATTAATCAAACCTATTGAAACAGCATATTCATCAAAACCATTTTTCTCTTTGTCAAAAGAAATTAATTCAATTAATACACTATCATTTTTTGTTCCCACGAGAAAAGTAGTGTCATTGAAACCTGGAAACATTCTTTTGATGGATTTTAAATCGATGATGCCATTTCTACAAGCATTTTTTAGGTTGAAAAAATCAGTTTCAGATAAACGATGATTTAATGAGGACCTCGAATTAAAAATTGAGTCCTCATAAAAAATTATGGAGTCTTTAAGCGATTGTAATTTAAGGGAGTTTATAGAGTCAAGGAAATTAAGCTTTTGGGCGAGTGTGTATTGAAAAGACTGTTCTGCTGATCCCGTTGTTCTAATTTCTTTATTTGCAAGTGAATCATTCGAGACAAGTTTTTCTTCGTGTAGTTTGTTCTTACAACTTAGAAATGTCAGAACTATGATAATTAAAAGTATCTGTTTCATAAGAATCTAATAGCCATTAGCTAACTCTTCTGTTTACGAAATTAACTAAAATACTTTCTAAGTGCAGCCATTTTGTAATGAGTTATTAAAATTCTTTAAGGGAATTTTTTGCCTGGATAAAGAAATACTAAAATGAAATTTAATCAGAAAGGGCAAGTGGAAACCAATTAAAACTGCACTTTAATACTGGCAGATGTTTTCTTCCCTTTTTTAACCTTCCATTGCGGACCTTCAAGTATCAGGCGCTTTGCAGCTTCATCATAAGCAGTGCCAAGCGATTTATTTATCTGGATGTTAGAGATAGTTCCGTTTGATTTAACATCAAAAGATATTTCCACTTCGCCATGCCGGTCTGCATTCAACGCTGTTTCCGGAATGTCGAGATTATTAGCTACATACGTGTTATAATTCTCCCAGCCATCAGCCGGTTCAACATTTACGGCGGAATCTTTTAAAAGTCGCACCCTGCGTGATGGCTGGCTGCTGCTGCGGGCTGTATTGCCTATAACTTTTCTATCCTTCAGGGCAACTTCTTCTTCCTGCAAAATAATTTTTGTTTGCGACTGGTTATTACGCAGTGCAAATGTTTTTGCCTGATAACCTACTGATTTTACTTCTATATATAAAATACTATCGGTAGAGACAAGCCGCACCATACCTTTTGAATCGGCGTAGGTACCAAAGTTTTCTTTTTTTATAGAGATATTGGTAAAAGGCAGAGGCGAATTATCGGGAGCAACAATCTGGGCAGTAAAAAAATTATTGAGCACCGCTTCTCTTTTAGCTGTTGCTGCTCCCTTTTGACGGCTCAACACGGCTTCTGCTTCATCAGTTTGTTTATTATCCGATTTGATTTTTTCTGCGTTTACGTCTTTAGCAACATCTGCATCCTCACCAGCAGGAATATTGTTAGCAGGCGGTGCAGTTACAATTACTTTATCATCTGTATTTATGGCACCCGAAGCAATTGGTACAGCCGGTTTAAAAACCGGTGCGCTTGGGTCTAAAATAATATTCTTACTGCTTACTTTATCCACTTGTGCTACTGATCCCGGAATTGCTTTCTTGTCTTCTGTGGTAGCAGAAGCGCTGGGATTAAGTGATTGCGTAACGGATGCCGGAGACTCAATAATGGTTGCTGTGATACTATCATTTATTACCGGGAAAGTTTGGGCAATTTCCTGTTTACCGCTTTCTGCTTTTTTATCCTGGTTAAAAATTAATGTTAATGTAGCTGCTGAGCCAATGATGAAAACCGCAGCGGCTGCTTTCCACCAGTTGTTTTTTGTTTTGTGCAGCGGAATTACTTTTGCAACAGCTCCTTTATTTGCAATTTCTTCACGCAAAGCAACCAGTTGGTTATTCCATTCTTTATCTTTAACAGCTTCATAACCTTCCATGGCTTCTGCCAAAAAGGGATCATCCAAAGCAGCTTTTTCTATAGCATGCATTTGCAGTGGCGACAGCCTGCCTGCCAGGTATTCTTCTATATCCTTTGCTGTGTAAATAATATTTTTTTCTTTATCGTTCATTAATGCTTAAATCGGTAAATAAATAACAGGTAAAAAAGCAAACCGGCACCTCCAGCCCTAAACTCCTAAACCCTAAACTCCCAAACTCTTCTCATCCATACAATTTTTCAAATTGCGTTTTCCATTTTGAATATAACTCCGCACTTTGTTCCATTCAAACCCGGTTATCTCTGCAATTTCGTTATAACATTTGCTTTCCAGGTAAAACAGTTTTACAGTTTGTTGTTGTTCGCCGGGTAAAGTTTTCATACACTCTTCTAATTTCTTAAAATTTTCCTCTTTTTCCAAAGCATCGTCATTCAGATGCGTATTTTGTTCAGAATACATAAAAACAGGGTTAAATTCTGCTGTTTTTATATTTCTGGGACTTCTCAGTTGCATCAGGCAATAATTTCGGGCCAAAACATGCAGCCATCCCTTAAAATTATCCACTTCATGTACCCTCAATTTAGTATTTAATTCATCAAAAATATCCATTACAGCATCTTTACAACGCTCTGTATCCTTAAAATATTTGAGGCAAACACCAAATACAAGTTCCATATAACGTTGGTACAAAGTGCTTAAAAGACTGATATCGCCCGTGGCTTTAAAAGCTGCAAGCAACTCTTTGTCGGTAGATTTATCCGGAGATATGTTTTTTATGAATGCCAAGCCCATTATC
>JBKJLT010000412.1:0-5093 GCA_046596765.1 Ferruginibacter sp.
CAGGACAGAAAAGAAGCCCTGATTAAAATAGCAGCAGCCATCAGTGCCATAGAAAAAGAAGACAGCGTGCAAAGAATTGCATTAATGCCCGCCGCCGAAAGGGATGAATATGTAAAGAGGCTGGTACGCAAACTACGCAAAGAAAAAGGATACAAAGATGATGGCGGTTCTTCGGTTGCATTCAACAACTCTCCCTTTGCTAACAGCAATAACCAACCTGTTGATCTTTTTGAAAAAAACAACAGTAAAGGCGAATGGTATTTTAATAACAGCTCACTTAAATCAAGGGGTTTCAGCGAATTTAAAAGCAAATGGGGTACCCGAACAAACATAGATAACTGGCGTCGTAAAACTACTCCAGACGCCGTTGTTAATAATAATACCTCAAAACCTGTAGCAGGTGGTGATAATAAATCTGGCAAAGACAATTCAAAAGCTGCCGGAAAAAATGCAGGCGCCCCAACCGAAGAAGTTAGCTATGAAACATTGATAAAAGATGTTCCGTTAACGGATGAAAAGCTAACTGCCAGCAACAGTTCTATTGCTGAGAACATGATTATTTTAGCCACCGCCTATCAGAACGACCTGGAAGAATATCAACTGGCTGCTGATACTTACGAAGATTATCTGAAACGCTTTCCTAACCGGTTGCTTGATGGGGAAGTGTATCTTAATCTTTATTTCTGTTACACAAAACTTGGCTTAAAAGATAAAGCAGCTTACTATAAAGACCTGCTGAACCGTAACTATGCAAGTAGTATTTCTAATCAAAAACTAAATAATCCTTCGGCTTTAAACCCGAAAGCAAAAAATCCGGAAGCAACTAAATTGTATGAAGATATTTACAATCTTTTTATAGAAGGCAATTTTGAAAAAGCCATGGCCGAAAAGAAAAAAGCAGACAGCCTTTATGGTGTAAATTACTGGACTCCCCAACTGCTGTATATTGAGGCATTGCAAAACGTAAAAAACAGGGATGACAGCGCTGCCATTAAAGGTTTGCAACTCATCATCAGCAACAATCCAACATCTCCCTTAAAAGAAAAGGCAGAGACCATGATTGATGTGCTGAGAAGAAGGGCTGAAATTGAAAAATACCTTACAAGCCTGCAAATTACCAGGGCAGAAGAAAATCAATTACAAGCTCCTGAAACACCAAAGCCTGTTATTAAAACTGTAGCTCCACCGGTTATAAAAGATACGGTAGCCAAAGTTGCACCACCATTAACAAGCGGGCCTTTTATTATGGCTGTTAATGCACCCCACCATGTAATCATGATTTTAAATAAGGTTGACCAGGTGTATGTAACCGAAGCAAGGAATGCCTTCATCAGGTACAACAGGGAAAATTATTATGGACAAACCATCAATATCAATAAAGATTTATTGGATGCCGATAATAATTTACTGGTTATTACTTCGTTCCCCAACGCAACAGCCGCCATGCTTTATTACAATAAAATAAAAAAAGATGCCGCTTCGGAAATATCATGGCTGCCTGCCGCAAAGTATTCTTTTTTAATTATTACAGAAGAAAACCTGCAGTTGCTTAAAACCAATAAGAATCTAACGGGTTATAAAGCCCTGTTAAATGCACAGTTTCCAAACAGGTTTTAACAGCAATTGTTAAATTGTTTTTATTTCTTTAATTAGTTTTAGGCAATTTATTGGCTGTAACCCTTAATTCAAATTATTTTCAAATTTTTATACATGAAGCGTTCCGTTAAAATTTTATGGCGTATTTTTTTGGGTGGATTTATTTTAGTAATACTCATATTTACGCTGGCCAATTTCGGCGTATTTGGCAAAATGCCTTCTGTAGCGGAGTTGCAAAACCCTGAAGCCGACCTGGCGAGTGAAATATATTCGGGTGATGGAGTACTGATGGGTAAATATTATACAGAGAACAGAAGTGAGGTAAAGTATAATGAGATATCCCCTAATGCCATTAATGCGCTGATTGCAACGGAAGATGAACGTTTTTATGATCATTCGGGTATTGATGCAAAAGCTTTTGCCCGTGCTGTATTTACGCTTGGTTCAGATGGTGGTGGCAGTACCATCACCCAACAGGTTGCCAAATTAATGTTGGGCCAGGGACGTGGCAATATTATAAAAAGGGGCTTTCAAAAAATTAAAGAATGGATTGTGGCAGTTAAATTAGAAAGGAATTTTACCAAAGAAGAGATCATTACACTTTACCTCAACAGGGCTCCCTGGGGAAATGTTTTTGGCATTCGTAATGCCTCATTAACTTATTTTCAAAAAGAACCTAAGCATTTAAAAATTGAAGAAGCCGCAGTATTGATCGGTATGCTTAAAGGATATATTTTTAACCCGATCAGTTACCCCAAAGCTTCGATTGACAGAAGAAATACAGTAATTAACCAGATGGTAGTTTGCCAGCAGCATTTTTTAACGGAAGCAGAAGCTGCTAAGCTGAAAGCAAAACCGTTAATAACCAACTATAAAAAAATTGATGAGAATATAGGAATAGCCCCTTATTTCCGAACCGTGCTGGCCGATAAATTAAAAGCATGGTGTAAAAATCATGATAATCCAAAAACGGGCGAACAGTATAACCTGTACAGAGATGGTTTAAAAATATATACCACCATTGATTCACGCATGCAAAAGTATGCCGAAGAAGCCATGGTACAGCACATGCCGGTAATTCAAAAAAAGCTTGACTGGATAATGAAAAATAATGGCAAGCGGATGTGGAAAGGACATGAGAATGTTATTGAAGCTGCCTTTAAATATACCGACAGGTGGAAGAGTATGAAAGAAGACGGGGTACCGGAGGAAGACATAAAAAAAACCTTTTACATTCCCGTAAAAATGAAAGTATTTGCGTGGAATGCCAAACGGGAAAAAGATACAGTGTTAACGCCTTTCGATTCTATCAGGTATCATAAACAGATATTACAAACCAATTTTGCGGCCATGGACCCACACAGCGGCGAAGTAAAATGCTGGATTGGCGGTATAGATTTTAAGTGGTTCAAGTACGATCATGTTACCCAGATGCGGCAGGTAGGCTCTACCTTTAAACCTTTTATTTATACGCTGGCAATAGATGAAGCAGGATACACTCCCGAAACTGTAATTCCCGGTGGTGCATTAACGCTGGGTGGTAAAACCATTTCGGGTGGTGCCGGTACACTTGCTTATTGCCTGGCACAGTCAAAAAACATTGCAGCCTGGCGGCTGATAGGCCAGATAGGTGTAAAAAGAACCATTGAATTTATACAAACCTGTGGCATTAAAACCAAGATACCACCCTACTACTCTATTGGGCTTGGCGCCGCCGAAATTCCGCTTATGGAAATGATGCAGGGTTATACCATGTTCCCAAACAAAGGCTTAAATACCGAACCTATATACATGACAAGAATTGAGGATAAAAGCGGTAATACCCTCGAAGAATTTAGTACCACCACCAAACAGGTAATATCCGAAACGGATGCCTACACGATGGCAACATTAATGAAGGGTGTTATAAAATCGGGCACGGGCAGGCGTTTAAACAGTTATAACATACCGGTTGAAAAAGCAGGTAAAACCGGTACTACCAACAACAATGCCGATGGTTGGTTTATTGGCTATACACCCGAATTACTCGCCGGCACCTGGGTAGGTTGCGATGATCCGTTTATACAGATATACTCGGGCACGGCCGGTGGTGCAGAGATGTCGGCACCGGGCTGGGGCCTTTTTATGAGTAAGGTTTATGCCGATAAAAAATTGCCTTACGGCCAGATTAAAACCTTTGAAAAACCAATTGAATTATCGAACGATCCTATTTATGCTGATGTGAATATGGACAGGTATTTTAAAGAAGGCGACAGCACCACTATTGATGAAGGAAACGGAAACGCAGATGATTTTTTTAACACGCCAGCACCACCGGATAACCAACCGATAGAGAATATTGATATTGAAAGCAAAATACCGGGTGCTGCACCAGATACCGGAAAATCAAAAAAAGCAGAAGATAAAAAACAACCGGTACAGCCGCTTCAAAAACCGGCCGAGGATAAAACTAAAAAGCCGGTGAAGCCAAAGACTGTGAATGATTATTGATAGATGGAGTTGTCAGGCCACTACGAACGGTGTTTAAAGCAAAAAAATACCAGCTACTCAAAGAGGTTTTAAATTTTTGAAGTGTTTATAGTGGCCAGACAACTGCTCCACCACTCACTTAAACAACATTGCCAAAGTTTAAAACTTTGGCAATGTTATTAATTTACTTATGGTTTTTTCTTAGGCGCCTTAGGCGTATCATCAATTTCAAAACCCCATTCGCTTAATTTTTTTGGTTGCTGGCTATACTTGCCTTTTAAATAATTAGCCGTACCGGTTAAATGAAAATCAATGGGTTGAATTACCGCATCCCTTTCCCGGTAAGTTTTTTCCATTTCGCCTTTCAGTGCTTCAGCCTTTTTGTGCAAAGCCTGGGCCGTTGCTATGTTTGGCCCCACTTTAACCCAATCGTATAGCGAATCCATGTTTTTAAGCTCGCTGCGGTCTCCATCAGCAGTATGTTTATCAAAAACTTGTTGTGCCAGGTTAAGTTTGTCTTTAGGGTTGCCTGGTATTAATACCCGTCCTTTAGTGTTTGCCATTGTAAATAAGTTTATCGGTAAATAAATATTTTTACTAATGTAAGAACTCCTATTGTAAATTCATAGCATACTATAAAATTTAGATAATGTATAAAAAACAATCATCAAATTGTTTTTTTTATTTAATAACAGGCCGGTAGTATTAATCAAAATGCTGGTTTTAATATTAAAAATGACAATTGCAATATTAAAACTGCCATTTTCAATATATAAACTGCCGGTTTTATTATTAGTATTGGCATTATAATTATCTACATTGGTTATTTATAGGCTTGTATTGGCATTTTTACGGGTGCTGGCCGTCACGGTGAAAAATCAGCCCAGGTTGATACAATTTAAACAAAGAGGCGACATAAGCTGAATACAGAAAGGCGACACAACAATACAAAAAGGCGACATAACGGGTATTGAAAATCAAAGCTTTAATTTTTTGATATAGAGTAGATGGTTCGTATATTTACGTGT
>JBKJLT010000057.1:0-7334 GCA_046596765.1 Ferruginibacter sp.
ATAAGCCGCATATTACAACTAACGCAATCTTTTTTGAAGTGCGAAGAACCTTGAATTTTGATAATATGGTTGATGTTGCTGCCAGGTTTTTATTTTATGGATACCTTTCGTCCCTACGGGACTTGGTTAGCTAACTTTCTTTTTTCTACCAACGTTGAATCCTTACAGGATTGCTTTGGCCTTGTATTTTTTTATCAGTCTTTCTTTCGTCCCTACGGACTTGTAAGCCTCTTTTCTTGTTTTTCTACCAACGTTTAATCCCTACGGGATTGCTTTGGCCTGGTATTTTTTTTGTTAGCTTTTTTTTCGTCCCTACGAACTTGTTAGCCTCTTTTCTTGTTTTTCTACCAACGTATCATCCCTATGGTATTACTTTGGACCGGTAATATTTATTGTCGGCTTGTCTTTCGTCCCTACGGGACTTGTAAGCCTCTTTTTTTATTTTTCTACCAACGTATCATCCCTACGGGATTGAATGTGGCTTGGCTTCTACCCGCAAAGAATGCTTTAATGCAGACTTCTAAAATGCCGTAGGCATAAAACGTCGGTAGAAACCAGGTACACGGATTTTTATAAGTCCCGTAGGGACGAAAGATAGGCTGTCTTAATTTTGTTATTCAATTTCATGAAAAATATATCTTTCATCATACTCCACTTCAAATAAATCTAAAAACTCTTTGTATTCTTGTAAGAAAGTTTTTTTTTGATGATGTAATTTTTGATTTTTTACATAGTCAATCAATTTTGGTAATTGTGATTTGCCGTATGAAAAAGCACTATAACTTTCCTGCCATTGAAATTTTCCAGTAATCAATTTATTATCATTTATCCATTTGGATGAACTGCCCTTTATATCCTGCATAAGATCTGATAAGGATTGAGTTGGCCTCATGCCGATTACGATATGAAGATGATCGGGCATGCCATTTACGATGATCATTTTATGTTTATTGGTTTGAACGATGCCTGTTATGTATTGATACAATTTTTCTGCCCATGAATCCTGTATTAATGAAATTCTGTTTTGAACTGCAAAAATTAAATGCAGATGTATTTGTGTGTAAGTGTTTGCCATTTGATTTTTTATAAAACACAATTAAAGCATAATAAAGATTTAATGTTGAACGGAGTCCTTCGGCTTCGCTCAGGATAAACTCCGCCAATGAAGTTCAACCAGGGAAAAAATGCCTGTAACAAAAAACACTTGCAGTTAAGGCAAAGCCTTAACTGCAAGTGTAAAAATTATTGAGTTACAACTTCCACCCACTTTCCATTTACGCCTGCGGTAATACTGTTATCATACATCGCTTCGCAATACGTACCCGGTAAAAAGAAACGGCCCAGGTAAGATGCATTCAGTTGTATATAATAAGTGTACGTTTGGCTGCTTCCGATATTGAAATAAGTGTAAACACGATCATCACGAATATCCTGGTAGGTTGATGAAGAAGATTTGAAAGCCCCCTCGCCATCAAACATACGGGCATTTAAAATTTCCCAGCCGCTTGGGAATATCTGGCTCAAAGCCATCTGCGAATAAGATCCACGCCTGCCGGGATTGGTGATGGTAACCTTTGCAACAAAATCGCTGCCCTGCGTGAGTTTGCCGATATCAATGACAGTGCCATTTTGATTGAGATAACTCACATTCATAACTAAAACGGCAGGGTTGTTTGTTACTTTGATACTGTCGCCTGCAAGCGGTTGACCCTGTATAATTAAACGAACATACAACGTATTGTTGCCTTTATTATTGATGACCACATTGCTGCTTCCTTTTGAAAATAGAATGGGCAATTGTTTAATGTAAGTGGCGGCGTTGATGTCAACATTTTTTCCATCAACAGTACCTGTTGCAATAATTTTTGCACCTGAAGGATTTTTACCACAATACTTTGCAATGGCAATTAAACTGTAAGCTGTTGTTTGTGTGCTATACCAATAATCCTGCGACAATTTTGCACAAATGCTTCTCAATAATTCTTCTGCTTTTGTTTTTTTCTTAAGCAATGTTAACGTCTCCAAAACCATCGCTTCGTCCCTGGTATCTGAGCCGTATGTGTAGCCCCAAATTTCTCTTGGGGGGAAAGAAGTAGCCAGTCCGCCGATAAGATCCAGCGCCGTATTCTCTTGCCCGGCCAATGCATAAGTTGCAGCCAAACGCCATTTTGCTTCGGCAGATAAATATTTAAATTCCTTTAAACGGTTCATGGCACCGAGTTCTGGTGCTTTGGCCAATGCAAGGCCGTATAAACGATATGCCTGCATTAAATCGCCACCATAAAAATTAATGGTAGATGGTGCCCAGCTATTTGCTTTGCCACGCTGAAAATTTTTCCAGTTCTGCAACATATAATCGCTAACTAAGTAACCATTGTTTTGTGCTTCTACTAAAAAATGACCGGCATAGTTGGTACCCCATTCATCGCTTTCGCTGGCGCCGGGCCAGTAACTAAAGCTACCGTCTGGCCGCTGAAAGTTCTGCAATCTTGCAATACCCGATTTTACATTTCTATCAACCTGCGCTTTTTTAAGATCATCCAGATCGGTTAATTGGTTTAATACCAATTGCGGAAAAACTGCAGAAGTTGTTTGCTCAACACAACCATGCGGATATTCAATTAAATAATTCAAACGTTTTTGCAAATTCATAGAAGGTACGCTTGAAATTTCCAACACGGCAGTACTGGATGCGGCTACACCAACAGGATTAGCAATTGCTTTCCATTGTTGGCCGGCAGATAATGTCATTTCGGTAACCTGGGTAACCGGTGGATTGGGATTGCGGATATCAAGCTCCACTTCATAATCCGCTTTTTCGCTACCGGAACTTGCCAGCAATTTTACTTTGCCAATTCCAACATTTGGTTTTACACGAACATCAAAATAAACCATCTGTTCGCCGTTCTCAGTAAAGTTTACTTGTTGCGAATTTCCTCCAACAACTTCCAGGAAAGGGTTTGCCTGTAATGATACATTCACTTTTCTGATATTATTCTCCATAGCAAAAATAGTAACCGGAAGTTTAATGGTTTCGCCGGGTCCAAGCACACGGGGCATTGTAGCAAGCATCATCAAAGGCTTTTTAACGGCTACGGTTTTTTCTGTGGCACCATAACTACCAGCATGAGCCGCAATAAGCATCGCTCTTACTGAACCAATGTATGATGGTAGTGTGAAAGATTGTTTTTGTGTTTGATTTTTGCCAAGATGAAATGGCCCGATATATTTTACAACCGGTTTAAAGCGGTTGGCAGTTTTTTGTTTGCCTCCACTGCCTTCATTATCACCACCAATGGTTAATATCCTTTCCAGGTCTCCGCTCCAGGCACCTATCACATAATCAAAAAGGTCAAAACTTTTTACACCCAACGCTTCTCTTGCATAAAAAGCATCATGCGGATTTGGTGTTTTAAATCTTGTTAAGTCTAATAATCCTTCATCAACAATGGCCACACAGTAAGTCATTTCTTTTCCATTCTGCTCACTTACACTGAAGGAAACATTTGTTTCGGGCCTGATGCTGCTGGAAATATTTAACACCGGTTTCAACACCGTATTTTTATCCTCCACAAAAATAGGAACAGAGCCGTACATACGTATTGGCAGATCATTAATTGTTTGCGAATGAGGCTGCAGCAAACTTATGGTTGCATATACATTGGGCGACATACCAGCTTCGGCTTTAAATTTTACATCGGTCTGCCCTTGCTTTGTTTCCTGCCAGAAAGATTTTAAAACCTTGCAGCCATTTTCAATACTAACTAAAATTCGTCCGCCTTTGCTGCTTGGTATTTTTAAAGAAACCTCTTCACCAACATTGTATTTTTCTTTATCAGATTTAAAAGATAACATCGAAGCTGCAGTCTGATCTTCGGTGCCTGCACGGGTTTGCCAGTAAGCATCTTCTACATAAAAGGTTGAGCCAGTTGTATGGCCGCTTTTTAAATCTTTCACCAAAATCAAATAACGTCCCCATTCATTTTCAGATGTACCAAAGATCCAGTTGCCACGGCCATTGGTTAATTTTACGGTTTCTGTTTTTAATAACTTATTATATTCATCCTGTGTAAAATTGCTTAGGTTGTCGCCGTTATTATCCCACCACCAGCGCCATTGAATGCGGTAAAACTGTACTTCTACTTCACCGCTACCTGCCAGTAAATTTCCTTTACCATCAACATCTACAATTTGCACGGTGTGATTTTTACCAGCCATTAAATAATCAAATGGCTTTTCGCCATCGGGCAATTTAATGCCTGCATAACTTGCATAAGGACTGTAAGGCATCGTTACATTATCAATGCTGAAACTTCCCCCAGGTTCAAAAACCTTTACCATCATATTCGCACTCAACATTCCCGGTGCGCTCTCGTCAATTGCAAAATTTGTTTTTAATGCTGCATTGCCCTCTTCATCCAAAGTGCCCTCGTAAATGGTTTTACTTTGCGTTGCATAATTAGATGTGGGATTATCAAATTCAAAGCCTGCAAATTTAGGGAACGATGTGCCTCTTGAAGAAAGCGAGGCATCAATTTTAGCTTTTAAGTTTTTCCCCAATGCGCCAAACAGCCATTTGGCATTGATGTTACCGGTTTCGGTATTGCCTTTGCCAAGTACAGGGTCTTTACCAAAATCTAAATCAATCTTTAGCCTGTTTGGCATAATGGTTTCCACCTTAATTCTTTTTTCAAACACTGCACCACCCACTTTTACTTTTGCAAGCCAGTTGCCGGTTGGCGAAGTAGCATCGGTATTGGTTTTAAAAAGATAAAAACCATCTTCAGCATCAGTCTGTACGCTGTGGGTATATAATTGTCCCTGTGGTGTAAACAAACTAAACTCAACCGGATGGTCTTTGGGCAGTTTTCCTGCTTTATCTTCTACAATAAAATTAAGGTACATGGTATCGCCGGGCCGCCACACACCACGTTCTCCAAAAATAAATCCTTTTAAGCCGTCCTTCACTTCTTCGCCACTTACATCAAAGCGGCTAAGCGCCAGCGAACTTCCATCATCTAATTTTAAATAACCTCTTTCATTTCCTTTGCGTGCAATTAATAAGAATGGCTTTCTTTTCAAATCAATATTTGCAAAGCCATCGCTGCCGCTTTTACATTTATTGATAATGGTGCGTTGGTAATCTATCACTTCAATGTCAACACCATTCATCGGCTCGGTAGTAAGAATATTACTTACCGCAACCATCAGGCTGTTATCGTTGCCACGCTTGGCTGTAAGGCCGATGTTACTTGCCAGTATATTTCTGCTTGCCCAGCGATCTTTGTTGTAGTAAGATTTGCTGGCAGGATCATCCCTGCGTTCCCAACTATAGCCAAAAGGGTAGTAGCTGTCGTATCTTTCCCAGAACGCATTGTCTTCATCTACGCTATTGTTATTTCCTCCTTCATAGTCTCCGTAGTATTCTTCTTCGTTTTCACCATTTGCTGCAGTTGCAGCGGTATCGGTCGACAGATATAAAGAATACTCCGGCCTGAAACCGATGGTTACTTTATAAATTGCGCCCTGTTCAGTTTTTAAATATTTATCAATGTCTAAAGAAAAATGTTGTTTTTTATGGAGGTCTAAAGTTTTATCATCATCCAGTCTGAGTGTTTTTTGAACGACTGGTTTTGCAACCCTTCTTAATTCATTATTTCCTCCCAAATCGTTTTCTTGTAAAAACTGCGGAATATTATTTTCAAAAATTTTAATGATGCTGATATCTACCGCATTTAAATTGATGGACTCAAAAGGAAGTACAAGCCTGCCGCTGTTAGGTAAAATATTTCCTTTACCATGTATTTTCACAGAGGGCATCTTGTTCTGGAAATTGATGTTGGAAGCAAAACCTTTATCCAGCACATCGCCCCAGGTATTTTTTACACCGGCATTCACATTCACGGTGTAGTTGCCATCTAATTTTCCATTGCCAAATACTTTTACTTCGCTGCCGTTGATGGTAAAAGAAATGTCCGACTGGCCACTGATGGTTATCAAACCGGTCAAATCCTGCCCTACAGCAATCATATCGCTGAATTGCACCGAGGCATATTGCTGTGCATCGTTTATAGCAACAACATTTAAAACCTTAGAATCGCCTGCGGCAGGCACTGCCACTGATTCATTGCCTTTTACAGCCATACTCATCGGCTTGCCATCCCAGCTTAGTTCCACATTACTTACCGATTTTGAACGGTCAATATTTTCAATGGTATAGCGATGCGTTTTAGTTGCATCATTATGCTGCCAGCTTATTTTAAGTGCATTGTGCACAGCACCCTGCGGGTTATTTTGAAAAGCTGTCAATAATTTTTCTACCTGTTTCCCATCTTCAATATCGGCAGTCTCCAGTTCACCACTTAAGCTCATTTTATTTTTAACGCCGCCGCTTCGTAAACCATCGTTGCCAACTTTAAAAGAAGGCTTTATGGTTTTCATGCTGAATTTGAATTCAGAAAATTTGCCTGCTGTTTTGGTCACTTTACCCAGGTTGAAACTCACCTGGTACATTTGGTCTGGTTTTAGCCAGCCATCAGGTTTAAATTCAATGGTACGGGCATCTATCCAATACGTTTTTCCTTTTACAGAAGGGGAGATGCTGAATAGCGATTCTTTTACCGCTTCGCCAACGGCATGTGTGGTGTTGGCATCGGCTGCCAGTTTAATACGCACGGCAGATGTTTTAGAAATAGTGCCAGTAGTGTATGCATCGATGTATTTGCTGAAAGCCGGATCTACATCAATCCATTTGTCTTTTTTGCTGCAGGAAAAAAGAAAAAACGTTAAAGTTACAAATAGCAGGGAGTGTGAAAAAGTTGCTTTGAACTTTTTGGTACGACAGCTTGGGTCGAGTTTCATAAATTTGAAGTTGATTGTGAAGTTGGTTAACACTGGTGGAATCACCAATATCGGCATTTTTTATTTGCTATGTAAATGTGGAGAGAAAAATTGACACTTCCAATAGCCGGAGAAATTAATTTTAGTTAAAAGATGTGTAAAGTCATTGGGTCATTGGTCATTGAGTTATTTATCATTGGGAATAGCTGATTGATTAATGACTCAATGACCCAATGACTTTTTGATCAGAGTTTTGTTACCACAACGTTATAAGTGCCGTTAGTTAAGGAAGAAGTTGTTTCCTGTGTGTAGCCCGTGGTAGAAGTTGCTATAATCTTTACTTTTATTTCCAGGTTGGATGGGAAGTTGATCTTATTCCCGTTCCTCATTACTTTATCCAGTTTCAGGGTGTAAGAGCAGTTATCTTGCCAGGAGATTTTGAAACGTACCGTCGCTTTTAAAACTTCACTGGTTTCGGTTTGGTACATACTGTT
>JBKJLT010000296.1:0-8659 GCA_046596765.1 Ferruginibacter sp.
CCCAAAATAATTCCCTGAAAATTGCCTGCATTTTTTACTGGCAATTAAGTATAATTCTGGTTTCATAAATTGATATTTCAATAGACGATTGGATAACTTCTACGCATTAAACGCTTAAAACGAAAAAAAATTGTAGTAAAAAGACTACTGGGTTAAATCTATTTCAGGGGGAAATACGCTTAACTAAAATTATAATGTAGTGTAAAACAACTGTTTATAAGTAAACAGAAATTTATCGTCTTACTAAAAATGCGAAAAACTACCAACCAATCAACGTAGAATTACGGGAGTGTGTCTTTTTAACCTCTTATTACAACAGAAATGCTATTATGCCCCAGAAAAATTGTTTGACCATTTTGGAGTACATGAAAGCTATTTTTAATTTTGAGGATTGTAAATACTAAAAGGGGCTATACCGTAATTACGATACAACCCCTATTACCGGTTAAAAAAAATTTTATTGAATTACAAAACGTAAAACTTTTGTTTTTCCATCTTCAGTATTACCCATCAACTGGTATGTACCAGATGCAAGGTTTTTAACATTCATGGGTATGCTGTTAAACCCTGCAATAATGTTTACAACTTGTTTTTGTAATATTCTGCCCTGCATGTCCGTAATTACTATTTCCATTTGGGTATTTGCAGCGGCACTCACTTTAAGATTAAATGCACGGTTAACAACCGGGTTAGGTGCAATGTTCATTACCTCAATTCCTTTAACTGCATTTATCAAAGTAACAACAGTACTGTAGGTTACTTTACCATCCGCATCCGTCATTTTAAGGCGATAATAATTTATGCCTTTTGCTGGTTGGTTATCGGTATAATTAAATGGTTGCTGACAACGCAAAGCTGTTGCAAAAATGCTGTAAATGCTGCTGTAGTTGCGGCCATCGGTGCTGCGTTCCATTTCAATAGTTGCACTCGGTACACTTACACAGGTAACTTTCCAGTTTAATAAATGATTGCCGTTGTTTTTTGTACCGGTAAAATAATTAATGGTGATTGGCAGCGGGTTTAAAAATGAACTGCTGGCTATAGAAAAAGGACTAAATGTAGAAACTCCGGTCCAGGTTATAGTGCCTGTAGTTGTTGTGCCTGTAAACATTCCCACACCTCCAAAGTTATCCCAGGTTGCTCCGTTAAAATGTGCAATTATTAATGTAGGCAAATTGTTGATGTATGGACTTCTCGTGGTACAGTTATTTAAAGGGTCATCCCAGTTTAAAGTAATATCAACAGTAGCAGGTGCTGCTGAAACTTTATCAAGTTTCCAGTAATCGCAAAAACTGACGTGATTTATACCTACATTACTGATTGGCCCTAACGCTCTGGCACTGCTGTGTATATATTCTGCTGTGAACTGATCGGTTACCAACGCCGGTGCAGATATTGATAAAGCAACGTATCCTTTAACTGTGCCCGATGGACCACAATTTGTTTTACCTACCGGAAATGTAAATGCAGTATTACCAATTTTAGAAACGGGGCCGTTTACAAAACTGGCGTTGCTTACACCTGTTATTAAAACTGTAGAGCCCAATGTTAGAAGATTGGTTGCAGTAGTATTGATAAGGCCTGAAGTAAATGTTAGTACACGTGAGAGTGTAACGGGCGTATTTAAAGTAAGCCCTGCTGCATTATTCATAACAACATCCTGGTTGGCACCAAAAGTTAACGTGCCTGCATTACTGATACTTTGTGCAGTTGTACCATTGAAAGAAACTGTGGCCGCACTTGCCGGTGTAAAAGTTAATGTTTGGCCTGCTGCAACAGAAATATTTCCTTTAATATTGATTCCACCTGTAAGATTTAAATTTTGAATACCTTTTGTAATAGTTAAATTATCCATGCTCAAAACGCCGCCACCTGTTGAGGATACATTATATAGCGGATTATCAATTTCAACATTTGCATAAGTTCTGCCAGAATAGGAAGGAGCAAAAGGAGGACCACCAGTTACTTTATACAAACTACCGGTATTGAACACTACAGCAGATAAAGGGGCAATAAGCGCAAAAGGATTTGCTCCAGCTTCCTGGATCATTGTGGAACCGCTTGCAAAAACAACGGAGTTTGCTGTTGCAACAAAATTAACTCCAAAAGGATTACTGCTAAAGCCTGTGCCTGCTGTAAATACAGCACCGCTGTTAAATGTAATGCCACTTGCATCTGCTGCCATTAATTTATGTGCACCGGCGGTAAATGTCATATTTCCACTAATACTTGCAGTAGCACCGGTAACCAGGTTCAATGTTAATGCATTTGCTGTATTAATATTGAAAGCAGAACCTGCCTGAACAAAAAAGTCGGTACCTGTTAAATTACCTATAGTTAATGTGTTGCCGCTGGCGGCGGCCTGCAAAGTTGTAGTAGTTGAAAGCGAAGCACCAATGTAACCAACTGTTTGAGTAGGCACATTGATTATTATATCATTTACCGATGCACTTGTGAATAATAAACTGTCGTTGGTAGCAGGAAATAACCTGATAGGTGCCCAGTTTGCTGGTACCTGCCAATCGCCATTTAATCCAATCCATACATACGGAACTGAGAAGGTTAACAGCGTGGCATTACCAACGCCACCAGGTACTAAATAATTTTCGGCACCTGCCACGCCGCCATTATTGTATTCATAAATAGCAAAATGATAGGTAGCACCTGCAGTTAACCCGGTAACCAATTGCGTATTGCCAACGCCATCATATACTACATAATTACCAGTACCAATTTGAGTACCACTGCCAAAATTTCCGTTTGCTGTATATGTAGTTCCATCAACAGGATTACTGTTTACTGCTGTTGCTAATTTTGCCAATAATATTCTTCTTACACCATTACCGCCACTAAAGTTTACCACAACAGTACTATTTGTAACAGCTCCAATGGTTATGGTGCTTTGCACAGTGGGTTCTGCTGCAAGGACATTCCCCGACAATGCAACATTTTTTGTGGCTGCGCCGGTGCTGGTATGGGTTATGTTGCCAGAATTAAGTCCAAGTACTGCCGAATTCATTCGCACATATATGGGTGTAGAAGCTACTGTACCTGCTGCAGGTGTTAAATTAATTGGATTGGTTGGAACAAAACCTCCACCTGTTCCTGTTGAAATCTGAAAACCTGTTGGTGGAGTAATTACTATATTTGCACTAAGATTGACCCCATCAACATTATAGGTTTGCTCTGCAGATGGTACACCTGATAAGGAAGAAAAACCAGTAAGCGTTGCCGGCGAAACATTTATTGTAGGAGTAGTGCCAATTGCAGCTGGAACTGCATTATATATTACAACATCATCAACAAAAATATTGGCTACATTAGAAGTACTTGATACTCCCATAAAAGTGGTACTGGCTATATTCGTATTAGCTGGAAATGCATTTTGATCCAGATCATTGCCAATAAGAGTTCCATTTACATAAAGATCAAATTTCTGAACAGCAACAGTTTGGGCATTGCTATTATATGTATAATTAATAGTTCCGCTGGTCTTATTATTACCAACAATTTCAATGGTGTAAACTGTACTCTGATTTAAAGTTGTAGTTGTTAATCCTACTGTAGTAATTGTAGAGGCAGCTCTATAAGCAAGATTTATAACACCCGCTGCTGCATAAGTAAACTGAAGACTTATAAAAGTTTGAACGTTTGTAAAATTATTAGCATCATTATACATTGCACCAGCACCTTGATAAAAATTCCAGCTACCTGAAGCTGCGGTATTTCCCGCTACTGCATCACCAAATAAAACCTTGTAGGAAGTATAAAATTCAGTACTTCCTGTATAGCCTACTGCCGGAGAAAATTTTGAAACAGAAGTAGAAGTAGAAGCAACCGCTCTGACATACGCACCTGTTGTAGCTAAAGGATTCGAAGCAGTTACCAGATTAATAGGACCATTAGGAGCTGTTGCACCTCCTCTGGCCCATGTTGTGCCTGCAGCAGGATTTACAACAGGATTAGGAATAAAAGTATTCACGCCCGTTGCACTGGAATGTGAACCGGTGACTGTTCCAAAATTTTGAGTAGAAATTTGTGCAAATACTGTAGCAATCATGCAAAGAGAAAACAAAAACAGGAATACTTTCTTCATCATCAAAATTTAATTACGGTTTTAAATAAAATTGCCACTGGTTATTATAACCAATTGCTGTTAATAATTTATAAAAGGGTGGTAATTTACAGGGTATGTACGGTCAAAATCAGTGCCGGGATTGTCTGCAAGATACTCCTTTACAGAAAAAAGTTGCTTTGGTAAGTATTAATAATGCATTAAGATTTCCACAAACAATACAAAAGCCCTACAAGTGCAGGGCTTTTACAAATAAGTAGTTAGCAACTACTGTTTTACAAAACGCATAATTTTCGTTTGTTCACCTGCAATGTTCCCTTTAATGGTGTAAGTCCCTGTCGATAGGGTCGCCACATTTACAGGCAAACTGTTGAACCCGGCAATTAACGAAATGGTTTGCCTGATTACCAAACGGCCCTGCATATCAAAGATTACCATATCCATTTTACCGGCCTGTGCGCTGGCCACATTCAGTTTAAAACTATTATCAATAACCGGGTTGGGTGCAATGCTCATTATATCAAAACCTTTAACGGCGTTCAGCAATGCCACTATACTGCTGTAAGTAATTTTACCATCAGCATCTGTAATTTTAAGGCGGTAATAATTTATGCCTTTTAACGGATCAGTATCTGTATAATCAAACGGTTGCTGGCAGCGGACTGCATCGGCGGTAATGGTGTTTATTGCAACATAATTGCGGGTATCAGCACTGCGTTCTAAAGTCATCGTTGCTCTTGGTGTACTTGTACAGGTTACTTTCCAGTTAAGTAAATGGTAGCCGCTCTGTTTACGGCCAGCAAGGTAGTTTACAATAATGGGTAGCGGGGCATTTGTAAGCGTACTATGTACATAAAAACCACTGAAGCCGTTTACCGGAATAGTTACCTGCCAGTAAAAGCCATTCCAGGAAACATTGGCAGCACCGGGGTTAATAAGAACCCTTGTGCCTGTGTAATTACCCGGCGTGCTTGTTGGCAGTCCCCCGGTAGGCGTGCCATGAAACTGGGTAACCCTAACATTATTTCTGTTTGCAACTGTATTTCCGGCACCATTTGTAGGCAACATTGGCCATATAGCTCCGTTGATAGTATTGTAATCAACAAACTCCTGGTTGGTAAAATACAGGGTAACAGTGGCGGTAGCGGTTGCTGCATTGCTGGCCGGTTCAATATCATAATGCCGTTGTACATAAGGCTCGCCATTAAAATACTGCTGGGTAGCATCACGGGTAACACAGGTATTTATTTGTCCTGCAACTGGGCTGCCACCCGCAGGTAAAACCCTTGCAATTAAATCGCAAACAGCGGTTACGTAGTTTGTTCCGGTTACAGAAACTGCCTTGTTATTACAAACAGCAGTGGCTACCACACCGGCAAGGGTATTGCTGATTACTGCTGTAAATTCATCGGCACCTATGTCGGGCGTGGCAGCATCACGGGTTGCTGCATCAATATCTGTTGTAATGCTAACCGGTATTGCTTTACCATCTAAACCGCAGTTGGCAGTTGTTAAATGCAGGTTGGTTGAGGAGACAAAATTAGGCAGCACATTTAATGAGTTGGTATTGGCGCCAAAGCCGCTTTGTATTTCTGCAAGGGTAATACTGTTGGTGGCACCTATATAACCAAGACTTCCGTTGCTGTAATAGTCGTTGTGATCAATTGGCGAAAAGACATTATTGCTACTTCCACAAAAGATTGCATAACGTACGGCTGAAGGTGTACCACCTGTTTGTGTGTTTGCAAAAATATTATTACGCATATCAATCGAAGAGGCTCCGGTTGCGCCATTGATTATAAGTGGTGAACTAACTCCCGAGACCGTATTCGTCTGGTTCGTATTCAGGTTAACACTGTTGTAGTATATTTTATATCCGCCGCCTGCACCAAGGTAAATACCATAGCCATTCCTTGTTGTTATTGCCGAACCAAATGCCGCAATGTCGTAAATAAAATTATTGGCTACCGTAATATTTGATGTTGGTAAACTGGTAAATATACCGATGCCATAAGCCCCACCCGAAGTATTGGTATTTTTAATATTGCTGATATTATTTTTTTGGATAGTAACAGCACCGGAAGCTGATAACGGTGAGACAGGAAAGCCTATACCTATGGCTATTCCGGAACTGTTTGCTGTAATGTTTGTAATAATATTACCGGTAATATTATTATTGCTTGCCGCAACAGCAGGCGCAATATAAATGCCATAGGTATGGAAAGCACCGCCTCCATTATAACTGATACCCGAAATATTATTGCCCGATAACGTGGAATTAATGCTGCTGTTATTTATTTGTATCCCATATCTTGGACCGGCCTGAGTGGACTCAAAATTTCCGATATTATTGTTACTGATAACTGCGCCATCTACCCCTTCGGTGTAAATACCCAGTAATCCAATCTGGTTAGGCGAAGTTGAATTTATGTCATTGCCCGTAATCAGGAGCGATCCATTGCCCGCTGCTGTAGCAGCGGCACACTGTAAACCGATAAGCCCTTTTTGAATGCTGTTATTCTGTATGGTAATGTTGTTAAAATAACCTGGCGAACCACCTACAGCACCATCAGATACAATTACAGTGCTTGTGGTATTTGCACCATTTATACAAATAGCATTCTTGAGTGTGGAATTATTAATAGGTGTAGTACCCAATGACCCATACAATATAACCAAAGGGCTGGTGGTATTTGTATTTCTTAATGTAAGGTTGCGGCTGGTTGTTCCATTGTTGGAGCCGTCAATGGTAACATTACTACTTAAAATTCTTATAATAGGTTCATTGGGTCTGCTGCCTGTAATAATTGGTGATACGCCTGCGGCCGGTTTAATTATTAAACTAACCGTACCTGCATTGCAACCGGTATTTTGTATCTGGTTTAGTGGATAAAAATTATTCTCTGTAATCAGCGGATCAAGAATTTCTACAGTTAAATTTTGTGATATTCCAACATTGTTAATGGCGGTAAACAAACCACCACCAGTTGTTAAGGTATTAAAGTCGCCAAATGAGCCAATGGTAAGATAATTACCCAGGTCGTTTACAATAGAATAATTGTTGATAGCAGGGTTTATTGGAAAAGCTGCAGCAGTAAGTGCTACAGAAGATGGCAATACGGCAAAGCTACCACTGTTAATGCTGATGTTTGGTGTGGCGGCAAGATCCTGAGCCAACACAAAATATTCTAATACCTGCCCCGATGATACACCTGCACCGCCCCACAATAAACTGTAATTAATGGTAAAACTAAAAGGGCTGCTTGTATTGGTTGCTTCAGTATATTTCCAGCCATTGGTGCCGCTTACATTGCTGTTCCATGTATTGGCATCGCTGCTTCTTTTGTAATATACACGGGGCCTGGTGCCAACGGTAGTATTTACGCCATCAATATCTGTAATGGCTGCGGTAAACGTGCGGCTGGTTAAACAACTGGATTTAGTTAAAGGAGTATAGCTGATTACCGGACCAATTGCATCAAACAGATGCGCAGGTTTTTTATTTGCCAAAGCAACCGTTTCGCCGGCAAATAATTTTGCAAAAAAAAGCATTAAAGTAAACAGTAAAATGTAAATTTTTCTCATGATTTTTCAAGTATATAAAACCAGGCAGCATATTACATACTGCGTTACTTAATTTATTAATTGCTTGAATACAGGTTTTATAAATTTGGGTAAGGCTTGAATGAGCCGGTTACTAAAATCCGGACTGTAGCCTTTAAAAACAATGCAAATTAAAGCTATGTTTTAATAATAACCGTTTAAAAATTTAATTTTTCGCCTTTTTAAAAATATTCCAGACAGATAGCGAAAAATAAAAAATCCCAAACCGGTAACCGGTTTGGAATCAATTATAGTTTGTGAAAATTCTGTTGTTTATTGTTTTACAAAACGCATCACTTTAGATTTATCATCGGCCATGTTGCCTTTAATGGTGTAAGTTCCGGCTGCAAGATTTGCCACATTAACCGGCATGCTATTGTAACCGGCAATCAATGTAATTGTTTGCCTGTTTACCAAACGGGCCTGCATATCAAAAATCACAATCTCCATTTTACCTGCCTGCGCACTGGTAACATACAGTTTAAAATCATCGGCAACAACCGGGTTGGGTGCAATGCTGATAATATGTCATCTCATGCTAACGACACAAAGTAAAAGATTTCATCAACATGGCAATCAATTGGCAGATATATTTGAAATGACAATGTAGCTGATTGACTGCATACAACTCATATTTGAATTCTTAGAAACCAAACATAAAAAAACCCATTCCACTTCAGGCAGAACAGGGTTACTATGAATTTATGGAGCATTATTTTTTCATCATCGTATCCATCATTTTACCGCTACTATCCTGCATTTTCATATTTACACTGTCAGCGATATTCACCGCATCCATCAATGGAGATTCTGCCGAAATGCTATCTTTCGAAATAGTAGATGATTCTTCAGTTTTGTTATTGCATGCAGCTAAAAACGATATGATGGTTACCATTACAAATATTTTTTTCATTGCTTTATTTTTTAGTTTGATAAATTGCAAAAGATAAAAATTTACTGCCCACTGCCCACTGCCCACTG
>JBKJLT010000310.1:0-7661 GCA_046596765.1 Ferruginibacter sp.
TAAGCGGCGAACCTATGCCATAGTAAAAAGTACTGTCATGTTTATCAGACGATTTACCAACTACCATCCGGGTAAATATCTTTTCATCGCCGCTGAACATCCTTATGCCTGCTACCAACACAGCAATAATTATAAATGCCGACCATATTCTGCTTAAAGCCATACTTCGATTTTAGATTGATAATTTTTGATTTTTATAATTTCATAAGATCTCAATTAAGTATGAAAATAGTATTTTAATATCAATTAAATATCTAAAGCTAAACCTTACCTTTGCGTCCGATTTTAAACCCGTTAAAAATATAAAAAACTGTGGCAGGTTACAGGAAATCTAAAATCGGCAATCTCAAATCTAAAATCAAAAATAAGCCATGGCTTTAAAAGCAGGAATTGTAGGATTACCCAATGTAGGAAAATCAACTTTATTTAATGCGGTAAGCAACAGTGCCAAAGCGCAGGCAAGCAATTACCGCTTTTGTACCATAGAACCCAATACCGGCCTGGTTAATGTACCCGATCCCCGTATTGATAAACTGGCTGAACTGGTAGTCCCAGACAGAACCGTACCTACACAAATTGAAATTGTGGATATAGCCGGCCTGGTACGTGGTGCCAGTAAGGGCGAAGGCCTCGGTAATAAATTTTTGGCCAATATCCGTGAAGTAGATGCTATCATTCATGTTGTTCGTTGTTTTGAAGATGAAAATATTTTAAGGGATGAAGGCCCCATTAACCCGATTAGTGATAAAGAGATTATTGAAACCGAACTGCAGTTGAAAGACCTGGAAAGTGTAGATAAGAAAATGCAGCGTACCGAAAAAATGGCCAAGACTGATCCCAAAATGAAAGTGGAGCTGGATACACTTATGCTCTGCAAAAAACACCTGGAAGAAGGAAAGAACATCATCAGCCTGGGGTTAAGCAAGGAAGATAAATCTGCCATTGCTGATTTATTTTTATTGACGGATAAGCACATTTTATACGTTGCCAATGTTGATGAAGCCAGTATGCATACCGGCAATAAATATTCTGCTGCGTTGATTGAAGCAGTAAAGAACGAAGGCAACGAAGTAATTGTAATGACGAACGCCATTGAAGCACAGATTGCGGAATTTGAAAGCCCCGAAGATAAGGCGATGTTTATGGAAGAATATAAAATGACCGAACCTGCATTAGACAGGTTAATTCATTCTACGTATAAACTTTTAAACCTCTCCACTTATTTTACTGCAGGCGTGCAGGAAGTAAGGGCCTGGACAATTGGAAAAGGCTGGAAAGCGCCACAGGCGGCCAGTGTGATACATACGGATTTTGAAAAGGGATTTATTAAAGCCGAAGTAATTGCCTACGATGACTTTTTAAAATACGGCTCAGAGGCTGCATGCCGTGATAACGGAAGGCTACGTATTGAAGGAAAAGAATACCTGGTGCAGGATGGTGATGTGATGCATTTCAGGTTTAATGTTTAATTTAAAAATACCCCTATAAAAAACGGGCTTCTGAAACCAGAAGCCCGTTTTTTATTTATCGTAAAATTTTATTGTGGCCTTAAAACCTGATCTATTTTATGTAAAACACCATTTACAAAAAACTGGTCGCTGGTGCCATTTGGCTCAGGTGTACGGTTAACCAAAATATTTGATGCTGTTGGGTTTGCAACACCTTTTACAGTAGCAGCCGAAACAGAAAAGCCGGTAAATGTACAGCTAAGGCTTACTCCAGGATGTGTTGGTATAGCACTATTTAACAAAGTTGGATAAGATGTTGCCGTTGTTGGGAAATTATTTAAAAAAGCCCTGCTGCCAAGCAGATGATAAACTACTAATCCTTTTACGGTTGTTGGTGTAAGCACATTTGCAAGCAAAGGGTTAGTGAATACGCCAGGGGTTGAAGCAAGACCAGCCGCAATTGCAGCGGCTGTTGCAGGCGGAAACCCTTGTGCAATTAACGCCTGTGTTATTTGTGCAGTTAGCAGTTGTTGAAAAGCAAGATTGGTTGGTGCAAATACAGTAATATTAGGACCAAAATTACTCAATACCCACACTAGGCTTGATGAATTTACGGGAGCTACACCGCTGTCTGCACGCTGTATTGCCGCAGCCAGGTAAGTCATATCGGGATCAGCAAATATTCTTTGTGCCAAAACTTTTTGCGGAGGTGCAGGCATAGCAGCAGCAGTATGTATTACTCCATTTGCTACAACATTATCAACTGCCACAAGTGGTATATTATTTACCCAGTTGCCATTGCGGGTGCTGGGGAAAGTTAATAACCTTACCAATGGGTTATAACCCGCTCCTCCGGGTGCTCCCGTAGGATTTAAATTGGTTGGATAAAAGAAATTAGGAAAAGTGTTAGGTATGCTTGCAGTTTTAATAGACTGCGGCATCATGTTGTAACTAACAATACTTGCTGCCGTGGCAGCAGGTACAAATGCTGTGATAAATCCGGAATACACCGCATCTGGCTGGCCTGGAGGTGCACCAATTGCTACCAGGAATTGCCTCATTGCTGCGTTGTTAGGAACGAACATGGTAAAAATGTTCGACTTGGTGTTTATTGTAGTGAGTAAACCCGATTTTACAATAAACCTGTAATACAAACTGTCATCTGCAATGGTTGCAATAGTTTCGCCCAATGCCAAACCGGCTGGCGTAACAACTGTTGGTGTTGCAAACTGCTCCAGGTCTTTATTACAGGAAGATAAAATAAACATCATTGCTGTAATGGCCAGCAAAAAATGAATCTTAATCCTTTTAGTGATATACTTCATAGTTAAAATTTTATTTGTTATTTGTTGATACGTTTTATGCCGAACTATTAATAAATATTATATCCAAAACTCAGGTAGTATAATCCACCTATTTGTGAGTTCCCTATTGCGTTGTAATAATATTGGTTCAATAAATTTGTTGCGCCCAGCTTAATTATAGATTTGTTTGCTTTTGGCAGTTTTAAACTAACCTGAGCATCTAATGTTTGCACAGCAGGTAAATTTCCGGTTGCAAAATCACCCTGATAAAGGAAACCACCCTGGTAACGGTAAGCCACATTAAATCCTAAGCGTTTACCGGGGCCAAAACCTGAATTACCAACATTCACGTTGGCCTTGTATTTAGGTGCATTGAAAAACGCAACAAAATTTGTTGGTACATCTTTTAATATATCCGAAGCTACGTTACCCCCGATGGTAAAGTTTAATGGCAACCTGTAATCAAGACTTAAACCAAAACCATAGGTTTTAACATTATCTGTAGAGTTAACCGGAATTGAAAGCCTTCTTCCCAATGATGTATCCTTTAATGCAATGGCTGTACCACTTTGCTGAACTGTTACTTTTCTTCCCAGGAAATCTTTGTAAGTTCCATAGTAACCATAAACATCCAATAATAATTTACCCTGCATCATCAAACCTTTAAAGCCTGCTTCAAAGGAAGACAGCGATTCTGGTTTTAAATCCTGTGCTGTATAAAGCACTATATTTCCGGCTCTTAACGCATCAAAATCGTAAGTTGGTTTTGCAGCAAAATTGTAATACTCTCTAAAACCCGGGTTGCCGCCTATTAAGAACACATTACTTCCAATACCGAGGTTAATGTATTGTTGCTGGTTAGATGGGAAACGATAAGCGGTTTGGTAAGAAATGCGGAAATTATTATTCTCCTTTATTTTAATTAATGCCGTTGCCCTTGGTGTTATACGGCCTTTAAAATTTTCATTTTTATCATAACGGCCAGAAACGGTTAAATTCAGGCGGTTCATAATTTTACGGCTCAACTGCATGTAAGCACCATATTCCGAAATTTTGATACGGCCAGCTGAATCGGCAAATAATGTACCTTCAGAATTTAATACATATTGCTTGTAGCTTCCACCAATTAACAAATCAACAAATTTACCTGTTAAATGGGTCATGTTATAGTTGCCTTCCAGGCTATACAAATCTGATTTATCAAGCAACAGGGCACCACCAGTTTTAATAGGTTTTTTGCGTATTGAATCGTAAGCTTTAACAAATTGTGCACTACCTGCAGCAGGGCGGCCAACATCTGCCTGTGAACGTGCTGATGTATGTGCATCTGCGTCTGTAGCCCCTGTCAACCTGGCTCCTAAATAAGCAAGAGAATATTGTTGGTACCAACCTCCTGCAACAGCACTTGGTTTCCAGCTTTCGTTAAACAAACGGGTGGCAACTGTTGTGTTGTAAGATTCTCCTGCATTTTCCTGGGTTGTATAAGCTCTGAATGACCAATACCTGTTTATAAACTCAAGTTTGTACTGGCCCATTTTAAAATCTTTCAAAGAATACCTTTCGCTACCTGTATACACAGTACTACCGGTTCCCCAATATGCCGCAAAAGTAGCTTCGGTATGTGGTGTAACTTTATAATGTAAAGAACCACCTAATTTAAAGTTTACGGTATTTGGATTGGTAACTTCTTTTTCGGTATAACCTGTACGTGATACATTGATTGGTGCTCCCCCATTTAAGGTATCAATAAAGTTTTTAAGAAACGGGGCTGCAGTGGATCCAATAGTATTTAATACGGCACTTCTTATATCGGCAGTAGTTTCATCCCCATAAACATTTATACCATCATAATTTGGGTCGCTTGCCCTGGTGCCTGCTTTTACGCTGCCACCGGTTGCTGCCCTTTGATAATCTCTATAATCTCTGCCCTGCCAGTCCTTAGCCTGCAGTAATTCTGCATTAATCTTAAATGCAAATTTGTCTGTTACTTTTTTAGCCCAACGCATGGTCCAGTTGTGATAGGGCGATGCAGCACGCTGACTGTTAGCACCTACATGCATTAAACCTTCTTTTACAAGAACCGATAAGCCCTGGTATTTAAATGGATTTTTACTATTAATAAGCAAAGTACCATTCATACCACCAGCACCATACAATGCAGATGATGCACCTGATAAAAGTTCGATGTTATCAACATCCAGCTCACTTAAACCAATAATGGAAGCAACAGAAAAATTAAGGCCGGGTGCCTGGTTATCCATCCCATCTACCAACTGGTTAAAACGGGTATTACCACTGCCGTTGAATCCCCGTGTTGTGGGTGTTTTAAAAGTTAAAGACGAAGTGGTAACATCAACACCCTTTAAACTGCTTACCACATCGTAGTAGCTGCTTACCGGTGAATTGCGGATATTGGCTGCACTAACCCTTTCAATTGAAACCGGTGATTCTAATATTTTTTGAGGAACCCTGTTAGCTGCAACTACAACTTCCTGGCCTAAAATATTGGTAGGCTTAAATTCAACCTGTGCTAAACTTGCGGCATTTGAAACAGTTACTTCCTGTAATTCGTATCCTACTGAAGAAATCAAGAGGGTAACCGGCAAGTTCTTCACCGTTATTCTGAAATTTCCCTTATCATCAGTAAAGGTACCGTTGTCCTGGCCTTTTACTATTACAGAAACAGCACCGGAGCCTTCCTTTGTATTGCTATTCCTGACATTGCCGTTAATAATCACATTTTGTGCAAAGGCCACTATCGTAACGATATTAGCCAGTAAAAATGTAACCAAAAAGCTTGTAACTTTTCTCATATCTCGTGTTTTGGGTTTAAATTTAAAGCAAATTAAGCATTGTTATTTCTACCTGAAAAATTTATTTTCCATGCCTGTTAACAACTTATTTGGCACAATTGATTTGTTTTAAACCCGCTGATGGTATTTTAGCAACATGAAATCATTACAATTCAGCCAACAAACAGGTTTTTACTCCGGCAAAGTAAGAGATGTTTACTCAATTTCCAACAATTATTTAGTAATGGTAGCAAGTAACCGCATCTCGGCATTCGACGTTATTTTACCACGCCCTATTCCGTATAAAGGACAGGTTTTAAACCAGATAGCTGCTTACATGCTGAATGTTACCAAAGATATCTGTCCAAACTGGCTTCTAACGGTTCCGGCACCCAATGTAAGCATTGGCAAAAAATGTGAGCCTTTTGCAATTGAAATGGTGATACGGGGCAATTTAACCGGCCATGCCTGGCGTACTTATGCTGCCGGCGGCCGAATTTTATGTGGTGTGCAAATGCCTGAAGGAATGAAGGAGAACGACTACTTCCCCACCCCCATCATTACACCCAGTACCAAGGCAAGTGAAGGCCACGATGAAGACATTTCGGCAGCAGAAATCATCAACAAAAACCTGGCAACCGAAGCAGAATGGAAAACCCTTTGCAATTATGCGCTGCAATTATTTGCCCGTGGAAAAGAAATTGCCGCCAGGCAGGGTTTAATTTTAGTGGATACGAAATATGAGTTTGGTAAACTGGGGGGTGAGATTGTTTTGATGGATGAAATACACACGCCTGATTCATCCCGCTATTTTTATGCTGATGGTTTTGAAGAAAGACAGGCAACAGGCGAACGCCAGAAACAACTTAGTAAAGAGTTTGTACGGGAGTGGCTGATTGAGCATAATTTTATGGGCAAAGAAGGGCAGACACTACCGGAGATGAGTGATGAATGGGTACAGACTATTTCAAACCGGTATATAGAACTGTACGAAAAAATAATTGGCGAAAAATTTATACCGGTTGAGTTGAGTGATGAGGAAACGGAGAAGTTGGTGGTGGAAGCGTTGGAGAAGTTGTAGGGTTTGCATTGCCAAAATCTTCAAAGAAATTAATAGTCCTCACAATAAAAAGCTTTAATCCGAATAACAATTTTTAAAACCCCACTTATAAACGTTAAAGCCAGGTTTTATTTATTGTTTTTAAATTTAGCCTTACCTCTTTAAACAAATTTATGAAACAGCTTTATTTTATTTTTATCCTGATTGTTATTACGGTATTTGCAGCCTGTACAAAAAAAGCAAGTCCGGCTAAGAATATGCCAACAACCTATACTAGTGATATTATGCCTTTGATACAGGCAAAGTGCAGCCCATGCCATCTTCCATCCAAGGGCGGTAATAAAGCCAATTTCGAAAACTATGAATCGGCAAAAAAATATGGGGCAGAAATGCTGGACAGGGTAATGATTGCTCCGGGGCAAAGAGGTTTTATGCCAAAGAATCATGATAAATTAACCGACACAGAAATTGCACTTATTAAAAAATGGATTGACCAGGGTTTACAGGAGAAATAAGGCCTCATTGAGTTTTGATACGTGGATCAACAATCCTGTACAACACATCTGCAAATAAATTGATGATGATGAAAATACAGGCGCTTAATAAAACCGATCCCATCACTACCGGGTAATCTAATTTTTCAAGGGCATCAACCGTAATTTTTCCAATTCCGTTCCAGCCAAAAATATACTCAACAAAAAAGGCACCGGCGAGCAATTCGGCAAACCAACCGGTAATGGCAGTAATAACCGGATTGAGTGCATTGCGCAAAGCGTGTTTAAAAATGATGGCATTTTTGCCCAATCCTTTTGCATAAGCCGTACGGATATAATCCTGGCTTAACACATCAAGCATAGAACTCCGGGTTAATTGTGTAATGATGGCCAGCGGCCTTATGCCCAGTGTAAATGCAGGCAGGATAAGGTTTTTAAGGCTTAAGTATTTTTCTCCGGTTACTTCATCAATATCAAACCAGCTACCGGTTAAATTTAACCCGGTAAACCCGTGCAATACAATACCAAAAAAATAAGCGATAATAATGGCCATGAAAAATGAC
>JBKJLT010000561.1:0-13868 GCA_046596765.1 Ferruginibacter sp.
GGCATGCACCATAATGCCGGCTTCGGTAAAATGTTTATTTACTTTGGCTACCTGTGCCACGGTAATTCCTTTTTGTATCAGTGCAAGCAAGCGGTCGCTTGCAACTTCCAGTCCGCCACTGATGGCAATGCAACCGGAGGCTTTTAATAAAATGCAAAGGTCTCTTGTAAAACTTTTTTCGAAACGAATATTGGCCCACCAGCTTACTATTAGTTTGCGGCGGATGATCTCCAGCGCCAATGCACGCATGAGGGCAGGCGGTGCGGCTTCATCCACAAAATGAAAACCGTTTTGCCCGGTTTGTGCAATCATTTCTTCCATGCGGTCGGCAAGTAATGATGCAGTGATGGGTTCGTAATTTTTTATATAGTCCAGCGAAATATCGCAGAAGGTACACTTGCCCCAGTAACAGCCATGTGCCATGGTGAGTTTGTTCCAGCGGCCATCGCTCCATAAACTGTGCATGGGGTTTATTACTTCAATGGCGCTGATGTATTTGTCTAAGAAGAAATCGCTGTAATCGGGCGTGCCTACCTGGCCCTGTTTATAATCGGTGCAGGCGGTATTATTGATATAGGTTACGTGGCCGTTTACGAGGGTGAATGTGCGTTTGAGTTGTGTTAATGCAGGGCGGTTTGCATGGGGTGTAAGCACAGTGCCGCTCACACGGTCAGACGAGGTCGTCAGACCGTGTGAACTTCCGCCCTCGGATGTGCTTGCCATACTGTGAGTTGTTACATGGTCTGACGCCCCCGTCTGACCATGTAACAACGAGGACGCTATGCCTAAATAATTAAGCAAAAGCTCAAACGGTGCTTCGCCATCATCAAGCGTTATAAAATCGTAAAATTCAAAAACACGTTCATCGCTGAGGCTGCGCAATTCGGTATTGGCAAAACCACCACCCATGCACACTTTTACCGTTGGGTAATTTTTTTTAATGAACTGAGCGCAACGCAATGATGTATATAAATTGCCGGGAAAAGGAACAGAGAGCGCAACGAGTTTTGGTTGCAACGCTTCCATCTTCTGTTGCAAAATATCAAGGAGTATTTTATCAAGATAAGTGTAAGGCTGTTGTAGCGTTGCATACAGTTCATCAAAACTATTGGCGCTGCGGCCCAGCCTTTCTGCATAGCGGCTGAATCCAAAATGTTCGTCAACGGTTTCTTTGATAAGGTCGCTCAAATCTTCCAGGTACATGGTGGCCAGATGTTTGGCTTTATCCTGCGTACCCATATTGCCAAAAGCCCATTTCAAATCATCAAGCTGTGCAAAGCGTTCGGCCTCGGGTAAAAAATTGCGGCTGCAAATTGAATGCGCCAGCGTTGGGCTTTTGCCTTGCAGAAATAACATCACAGCATCAATGGTATTGATATAATCGTTTTGCAGGGCGATAATGCGTTTAATGTTTTCCCCTGGGCTCTGAAGCTTTAGCGAAAGAGCCGTGGGTTCTTTTGTCTGTGAATTAATATCATCAAATAATTTTTGTAAGCCTGCTTTGCAGAAGAGAGCGCAGGTTACTTCAATGCCCAGATCGACCTGGTGCGATTGTATGTTTTTTGTATTGAGAAATCCTTTGAGGTAAGCGGTGGCCGGGTAGGGCGTGTTAAGCTGGGTGAAAGGTGGTGTTATGAGAAGAATGGGAATGCTCAAAAAGAATTTTTAGCAAAAATATTGGTTTTACCACAAAGACGGGATAGATGAACGATTTCCTGCGGAAATGGGTTAGCCACGAATACTTCGACAAGCTCAGTACACGAATTAACACGAATGAATTTCCCTGCGGGAAATGTTTTTGCCACAGAGGCACGGAAGCACTGAAAAATACATTGCTGATTTGCTTCTTCTGTGTTTCTGTGCCTCAGTGGCAATCTTAGTTTTGCCAACGGCAAAATACTCGTGTTAATTCGGGTACGGAGCTTGTCGAAGTATTCGTGGCTAACCTATTTTGCCGCAGGCAAAACCAAATTACTTTTTCTTAAATGCCTCTTCGTTAACTTGCAGCCATGACACCAGAAAGAAACGAAAGACTTACATCTGTTTTAAACAAACGCCAGCCGGATTTAACGGTGCTGCTGGAAAATGTTTTTGATCCGCATAATATATCGGCGGTAATGAGAACCTGCGATGCGGTGGGCATACAGGATATTTATATTTTGAACAGCAAAATTCCACCACACAAAAAGTGGGGCGCTAAAAGTTCATCAAGCGCAGCTAAATGGCTTACGGTTCACCAGTTTACAGATGCCAATGCATGCTTTGCTGAAATAAGAAAAAATTTCAAAAAAATATATACCACACATTTAAGCAGCGATGCTGTTGGTTTGCATGAACTGAATTTAACCGAACCGGTTTGCCTGGTATTTGGTAACGAGCACAGCGGCGTTAGTGAAGAGATCATTGCGAAGGCTGATGGTAATTTTATTATACCCCAGGTGGGTATTATTAAATCACTGAATATTTCTGTTGCCTGTGCGGTTAGTTTGTATGAGGCTTATAGACAAAAGAACAATGCCGGGCATTACGATGCTGTTAAACTGGAAGGAGAACAACTGAATTCACTGCGTGATGAATGGGGGTTTATTGAAGAGGAGTAGTTTAGCCGGGAAGTCGGGAAGACGGTATTATTAACCAGCTTCGGTGCAAAAATAAATTTCCACGGAAGCACGGAAACAAAGAAAAATATATGTTCAATTCAGTGCCTTCGGTGCCTCCGTGGCAATAATTTTTTGCCGGAGGCAAAATAAAATAATCTTTAATTTCCTAGTATTACCGTCTTCCAGACTTCCCGGCAATAATTTCCAATGTTTCCAATATCTTTAACCCTCCAAAACCAATTAAATGAATAAATTATTTTTCCCCGCATTGCTTTTTATCAGCCTTAGTATTTCAGCCCAAACCAAAAAGCCTTTAGACCATAGTGTTTACGATGGCTGGAAAAGCCTGGGCGAAAGAATGATCAGTAATGATGGGCAGTATGCTGTGTATGCAATTAATCCCCAGGAGGGAGATGGAGATTTGGTAATACAAAATATAGCAACGCAGGAGAAGAAAATAGTTGCCCGTGGATATGGAGCTGTAATTACCGAAGACAGCCGCTTTGTTGTTTTTAAAATAAAACCCATCTTCCAGGAAACCCGGCAGGCAAAAATAAAAAAGAAAAAAGCCGATGATATGACCAAGGATTCAATCGGCATTGTAGAACTGGGTAAAGAAGGCCTTGTAAAATTTGCAAGAGTAAAAGGATTTAAAACACCCGAAAAAGGTTTTGGTTACATGGCTTACCAGATGGAAAAACCATTGCCCGATAGCACAAAAAAGACAAAGAAACCTTTGATTGATTCTTCAAAAACAAATATTGAAATGTTGGTGAAGCTGGCTGATTCAGTTATCAGAAAATCGGTAGAAGGAGTGAATGCACAAAATCTTACCAAAGAAGAAATGATTGGCGCAGCCAATAAAGCAGTTAAGGAAATAATAAATAAAAGTAAAGATGAAATTTATGTTGGCGATGATGTGATAAAAGATGCTGATGGCGATGATGCTGCCGGAGCCGGCGTAGCAGCTGAAGGCACTGATTTAATTGTAAGAAGGCTTACTGATGGCAAAGAAAAAACTTTTAAGCTGGTGAGTGATTATGCTTTTGATAAAAAAGGAACAAGACTGGTAGTGAAAACCACCAAGGCAAGTAAAGACAGCAACAGCATTGGTTTAGTATTACTTTACAATCTTGCTGCTGATAAAACCGATACCATCATGCGTAGCCTGAACGAGGCAAAGAATTTTAGCTTTGATGAAGAAGGAACACAACTTGCATTTGTTGTAGAACGGGATAGCAGCATAAAATCGCTGCAGAAATTTTATAAGCTTTGGTATTATACAACCGGGCAGGATAGTGCCAAATTGGTTGCAGAAAAAAATACAGTAGGTATGCAGCTTGGTTTTACCATCAGCGAAAATGGGGCGGTAAAATTTAGCAGAGATGGAAAGAAATTATTCTTTGGCACTACATCCATCACACCTGCAAAAGATACAACCCTTGTAGATTTTGAACTGGCACGATTAGATGTGTGGCATTATAACGATGATTATCTGCAACCGATGCAATTGAAGAATCTTGCCAACGAACAAAAGCGCAGTTATATGGCTGTGATGAAACCCGGCGATAATAAAGTAGTGCAACTGGGTGCAGATGATGCAGAAAACATAACTATGGTTGATGAAGGTAATGCCGGTTGGGTTTTGGCCGAAAGTACCAAGGGTAGCCGCATTGCGCTGCAATGGGAAGGGCGTACTAAAACAACAGCTTATGCTATCAGCACTGCGGATGGCTCAAGGAGATTGATAAAAGCAAATTCACTCGCTAATTTTAATGCATCACCTGCTGGTAAATATGCGTATTGGTACGAGCCTGATAATAAAAATTATTTTACCTGGAACAGCGCTACAGGTATCATCAAAAACATCAGCGATAAAATTAAAGAGCCACTGTATGATGTGGAGAATGATGTGCCTGATTTTCCGGGTGCTGTGGGTGTAACCGGCTGGACGGCCAATGACCAATACCTGCTTGTTAATGATGTGTTCGATATCTGGCTAGTTGATCCAACAACTACAGAACAACCAAAAAACATTACCAATGGATGGGGCAAGACTGCTAAAACTGAACTTAGTTATATTCGTTTGGACAGGGAGAAACGTTTTATAGAGGCAAATGAAACAATAATATTACGGTCATTAAACAGATTGAGTAAGTATGCGAGTTTTTATTCTAAAAAAGTAGATGAAGTTGCTGATCCAAAATTTATTTCGGGTGGGCCTTATAGTTTTCCTGCAGTTATAAAAGCAAAAAATACCAATGCATATATTGTGCAGCGAAGCAATGTGAGTGAATCGGAACTATTTGCCGGAGCCGATCTTGGCACATTAAACAAACTTACCGATATAGCTGCCCAGCAAAAAGATTATAACTGGCTTACATCAGAGTTGGTGAGGTGGAAAATGTTTGACGGCAAAATGAGTGAAGGTATTTTGTACAAGCCTGAAAACTTTGATCCCAGAAAAAAATATCCTGTCATATTTTATTTTTACGAAAGAGATGCAGATGGTTTATATAATTACCGTGGCCCGGCACCAAGTGCTTCTACGGTTAACGTTCCCTGGTTTGTTAGTAATGAGTATTTAATTTTTGATCCTAATATTTACTATAAAGATGGTGAGCCCGGCAACAGTGCTTACAACAGTGTGGTAAGTGCTGCAAAGCATTTATCAAAAATGCCTTTTGTTGATAGTAACCGTATGGCTTTACAGGGTCAAAGCTGGGGTGGTTACCAGATTGCTTATTTAGTTACTAAAACAAATATTTTTCGTGCGGCATGGGCCGGCGCACCGGTAAGTAACATGACAAGTGCTTATGGCGGTATACGCTGGGGCACGGGTTTAAACCGCCAGTTTCAATACGAAAAATCGCAAAGCAGGATTGGTGCTACTTTATGGCAAAGGCCCGACCTGTATTTAAGAAATTCGCCCTTGTTTGCTGCCGATAAAATAACCACGCCATTGGTTATTATGCATAACGATGCGGATGGTTCGGTGCCCTGGTACCAGGGCATTGAATTTTTTACTGCGTTGCGCCGCCTGAATAAAAAAGTATGGTTGCTGCAATACAATGGCGAAGATCATAACCTGGTGGAAAGAAAAAACCGCAAAGATCTTTCCATAAGGCTGGGACAGTTTTTTGATTACTATTTAAAAGATGCCAAACCTGCCAAATGGATAAAAGATGGTTTACTTGCAACAGAAAAAGGTAAGGATTGGGGATTGGGAATGGAGTAGACTGTAATTGTTGGTATATTTATGCGTCATTTTAGAAAAAAAATATTCATGGCCTTAATCTGTACTATGCGCAAACTAATAAGTGTAATTATCCTCAGTATATTTTTTTCGGTTTCTTACGGTCAGGCAAAAATGTTTACTTCCAGAGACAGTATAAACCTGTTTTGCGATAAAGTGATGCAAATTTTGGTAGATGGTAAATATTCTACAGCTATACAGCTGTTCAAGCAAAGATCTGTAATGGATGCTGCGGTAATAGATAATATTGACAAAACCCTGAATGATCAGATGCCGGGCATTTTACCGTACTATGGGAAAATTTTAAGCTACGAGCTTGTTGAAGAAAAAATATTAAAAAATGCACTGGCTCGAAAAAGATATATACTTAAGTTTGAAAATTATTTTCTGAGTTTCGACTTTGTGCTGTATAACAATGGTACCGGCTGGACAGTTTCTAACTTTTATTACAAAGATGAAACAAAGGAACTGTTTTAAAATTATTGTACCCAGATGAAACGCTGACTGTTTGTAAATAAGACATAGAAATTTAATTGTTTGAAAATGAAAAAAGAAACAGTCGCAATTGCCTTATTAATATTAATTTTTGCCTGTAACGACGGCGGGCACAAGAATGACAAACAATCTTACACACCCGATTGCAGGGAACTATACAACAGCATTGTTCACATGGACAGTGTTTTATTTGGGGCATATAATATCTGCGACCTGCCAACGATGGCTGATTGTTTTTCGGACAGCATTGAATTTTATCATGATAAAGGTGGACTCATGAAGAATAAAGACAGTATTATGGCTGCTACTAAAAGAAATATCTGTGGTAAAGTTACCAGGGTATTGATCGATGGGAGTATTGAAGTGTATCCCATTGCTGGATATGGCGCTATTGAAATGGGCAGGCATTATTTTATTAACAACCAGGAGCCACCAGAAAATAATCCTTCCATAGGTAAATTTGTACACACCTGGAAAAATGAAAACCCGCAGGGCCCCGGTGGAGGTAAATGGAGATTGACACGGGTTATCAGCTTACATTAAAATCAATAAAATGGAAATACAGGTTGATGAAATCATCAGTTTGGAAATGCTGGAAGAAATTCATGCAGAATCTTTATTGAATCTTGTGAATGCCAATCGTTATTATTTAAGAGAATGGCTGCCCTGGGTTGACAACATGCAGACCGTTGCAAATTTTACCTATTACATCAGCGATACAAAAAAACGTGCAGCAGCTAAAACCGATTTTGGTTATGCCATTATTATTGATAAAAATATCGTAGGCAGAATCGGGCTGCATCATATTAATTATCCAAACCGTATTGCTGAAATCGGTTACTGGCTTGCCAATGGTTTCCAGGGCAAGGGTATTATAGCCAAAAGCTGCAAAGCCCTCATCAATCATGCTTTTAAAGAACTGGGCTTAAACCGCATTGAAATTAAATGTGCCATAGGTAATGATAAGAGCCGTGCCATTGCTGAAAAACTACAGTTTAAACAGGAAGGTATTTTGCGACAGGCAGAGCTACTGAACGGTAAATTTATTGACCTGTACCTGTATGCAATGCTAAAGGAAGACTGGAATGCCATCAACCCTTTATAATATCATTGATGATATAAATATGGTGTTTGGTATGAATCTTCAGCATTTTGATAGTTGCTTTTACATTCAGTTTGCCAAAAATGGGGTGCGTAAAATAACTGGCGGGTGGTAGGTTGTTCAGCACAGCAAGCCTGGTTTTCAGCAATTGTATTTGTTTATTCAGTTCATCAGCATTGACTGCTTCTTTAGGCATAACCCTTTCGGGTGCTTTTGCCTTTCCCCTCGGAATTTTGTTGAGTGCATAAACAAGCGTTTTTTTCAGGTTAAATTTATATTCGTATTCTGCGGGGTTCGATTTTTCCACTGCTTGTATAATTTGTAAAGCCACCAGTAAATTATGTTGTATGTGCCAGCCAACTGATGCTTTGGAAACTGCATTGTTCATTTTTTCGCTGTGCTGAATTTTCGTTTCCAGTTCGTTTACAAGAGTAAATAATGTGGTCATTTATTTTTTTACTTTTATAATTCCTTTTGAGGAACAAAATAGTACATTATTTGTTTTGATAACGGAAAGTTTTTTCAATGTTAATTTATCCTCTGATGCACATGCTGCATTATTAGCAGCATCAACGTTAATTTTGCTTAAGAATCTGGGTATTTAATTCCACACAATTATATAAAATCATTCAAAAACTAACTTACAACCATAATATTGCAAACTAATTTATTTATCAAGCTTGTTTTACAGATAAATTTGGTTTCACTAATAACATTAAACAAAAAGTACTGTTTTTAATGCAATCACATAATTCTGCTTTTAAATAATTAGTTTCATATTATTTTAAACAATGCTGGTATAAATATTGTTTAAGAAATACTCATGCTTAAACATCAATTAACTGATACAGAAATACTCCAAAAAATAAATGCCGGGGAAGTAGGGGCCATTGAGCATTTCTACGATAAGTATGCACCTAATGTTTTTGGCATCATTAGTCTGCTTAGTAAAAACAAATCGTTAAACGAGTTGCTGCTGCTACAGTTATTTACAAATCTTAAAGATGATATTAAACCGGCTTTGCAATGCAGGAATCTTATGAGCTGGCTATACGGGTACACGTTTAAATTTACACTTACAGAACTATACGCAAGAGGTATAGAACCAAACATTGACGACATTAAAAACAGCCCTTTGCTTATACAAAGGATATACAATACTTTTTTAGCCAATCATAAAGCCAGCGCACAAATTATTGAAATTACAACCGAACCGTATCCTTCTATCATGCGCCAGTATAAATGGTTACCTATATATGGTAGCAACCAATACAATGTTGAATAGGCTACACAGCATGTTCCTTCTTTCCATCATAAAAAAATAGCTGACTGATTGCGTTTTCAAATGCTGTAAAATTTAAGGACAGCATGGTTAACATATTTGTAGTTACAAATTTACCAATTGCACATTGAGTGTATAAAGGTGATTAGGGAAAAGTAAAATAACATTTCTACGCAGGGAAAATAAATAAAAACGCCCCGAAAAAATTCCAGGGGCATTTTTAAGCAATTAGTATTGGCTACCATTTTACACCTACTGTGGCAACTATATTTCCTCGTTGTTGTTTTAGTGTGGCGAAAGTATTTGGCTTGTCCTGCAACCGGTAGGGGAAGTCAAGATCTTTATTAATGGCATGCACATAACCAAGATCAATAAAAAAACCTTTATTGCGGTAACCGAGGCCACCACTCAATAACATGCGGCTTGCCTTTAGTGCTTTGTCTTTATAAGGATTGCTGTAATAAGCAAAACCCAATCTTGCCATAATGATTTTAAATTTCAACTCGCCACCCACACGAAAATTAAGATTGCCTTTGTAATTGTTTTTAACCACTTTGTTAAGGGCTTTATAATATACTTTTTCTTCGTCGGTTACTTTTTCATTATCGCTGCTGAAACGGCTGCCGCGGTGATGCACATATTCCACATCGGCACTGATAAAACCTTTTTGCTTGGTTACATCTTTTACTTCTCTGAAAACATAAGAGGCGCTTATCATAGCTTTGAATGGCGTGCTTTGTATATATTGAGCTTTGCCAACCTGGTCATTGGTAAATTTTTGAGAACTTACATTAAAATGGGCAACAGGATTTTCTACATCGGTTGTAAAAGTAGTGGTTCGTTTATCGTTTAAAAAAAGCCAGGTAGGCGTGTGTATGGCAAGACCCAGGCGTATGTAATCCTTTGGCCGGTAAATGATGCCGATCTTGGCATTAAAGCCCATGCCATTTGTTGTAAAGTCATCGGTATATTCAAACTGCTTAAAATGATTGGTGGTATTGTTTGAGGTATCCGATTCTTTAAACCAGGTGTTGCTGGTATAACGTACCAATGGTATGCCTATGGTGCCACCTATAAACCATTTGTCTTTGCTGTTATGTGCAAAGCCAATGGCAATTTCCGACATGGCACCTTTTGTTTTTTTTATCATCTCCTGCTGTAAAGCCTGGCCTGCAGCCAGAATATATTCCGGTGCTCCAATTACCTGGTTAATGCCGCCGATGGTAGCGGTATCAATCAGGTAAGTATATAATGCAGGTGCAGATGAATAAGGAAAGATGGAATTGTTTATAACCAAATCAATATCGTAACCGCTTTTTGCAAACTCCTCGGCAAACTGTTCGCTGAAAGAGCTGTGGTCATTCAAACCTTTGTAACGCACTTCATTATTAAAATTGGCAGTTTGGGTTATGGCGATGCTGAAAGCGCTGCTGTTTTTTGAGTTGTTGCCGTTGCTGTGGCCAAAAACCCAGCCGCTGGTACCAAATCCAAAACTGTTCCGGGAGTTCTTCGAATCTGTTTGTCTGAAATTGGCCTTGTTATTATTTAAAAAGAAACCTGGTGTAATTACAAATTCATTGGTCTTATAAAAGCCAAGCCCGGCAGGGTTTACAAAAGTTGCATTAATATCTCCACCCAGCGAACCCATAGCACCACCAATGGACACATTGCGTGCCGTGCCGTTTTGCGGATAAAAAGAATACCGTAAGGCATCCTCGGGAACCTGTGCGTAAAGTATAGAACTGAAAAATAAAAAGGGAAGGATTAAATATTTTTTCATGAAATAGCTTTTGTTAAATAGAATTATTTTTCAAACTATTCTCCTGGTTAATCATCGCTTTCCCCTCTCTCCTGAGCCTGTCGAAGGATGGAGAGGGGCAGGGGTGAGGTCAACCACCCCTCGGCGGCCTGCTTGAAGAAGAACTTGAACCACTGCTGCTGCCGGATGAAGAACTGCCATTGCTACTGTTGCTTGATGAAGGTGTGTAAGTTCTTGAACTGTTTGATGAAGGGCTGGCTGAGGTTGGCTCAATGGTTTGCCTGAGGATGTTTCCAATTCTGCTGCTGCTTCGGTTACTGTTATTGTATTGCGACGATGAATTTGAAAAGGTGTTGGTGCCATTTGTTTTACCCTTAGCCACTCTGGTATTATATCCGTTATAAGTATTCAGGTTTACCATACGGGGTGTTGTATTTACCGGCGCACTAACTTTTGAGGTGTAGATGGCCCATGGATAATAATATGGGTTGTAATAATAACCGTGATTAGTGTATTTAGAGTAACAATAATTATAAGGGCTATAATCATATTCATAATCATTCCTGAAATCTCTCCAGCGGCGGTCGCGGATGCCCATGGTTATTTCGTAATCATTTTTTACAGTATATCGCTCCTGCTCTCGTTCGTTATATTTTTTTTGTTCTACAACCTTTGCGGGAGAATAGTACACATCATCTGGTGTTTGCCCGGTTTTATAGGCAGTGCTGCAACTGCTGAAAGCCGCTACAGATAAGGCAAAAAGTAAAATTTTTGATTGCATGGCGATTTGTTTAAAGCATTTAAAATTGAAGTTACTACTTTTGTGCAGTTTGGAACTACTTTGTGCAACTGCTTAACATACATCATCAGACAATAAAGTTAGAAAGTTCGTTGTTAAAGCAGTGCTAAAAGAAAACAAGGATTTAACATGGTCTGACGACCTCGTCTGACCATGTTAAATCCAGTAACATGGTCTGACGACCTCGTCTGACCATGTTACTGACCATGTAACCTCATCGGTATAAAATAAAAAATTAAATGAGTAAAGAATTAACATCAAGAGCAGAAGATTATTCGCAATGGTACAACGACCTGGTAATTAAGGGCGGACTGGCAGATTATTCTGCCGTACGTGGCTGCATGGTTATAAAGCCCTATGGCTTTGCCCTTTGGGAAAACATGCGTGACCAGTTAGACAAAAGGTTCAAGGAAACCGGGCATGTAAATGCGTACTTTCCTTTGTTTATACCTAAAAGTTTTTTAAGCAAGGAGGCTGCCCATGTGGAAGGGTTTGCCAAGGAATGTGCGGTAGTAACGCATTACCGGCTGATGAACGATCCAAACGGAAAAGGCATTATTGTTGACCCCGATGCTAAACTGGAAGAAGAGCTGATTGTGAGGCCAACATCAGAAACCATTATCTGGCATTCTTATAAAGACTGGATACAATCATACCGCGATCTTCCTTTATTAATAAACCAGTGGGCCAATGTGGTGCGTTGGGAAATGCGTACCCGTTTGTTTTTACGCACCGCCGAATTTTTGTGGCAGGAGGGACATACAGCCCATGCGACCAAAGAAGAAGCAATTATTGAAGCCGAAAAAATGCTGGATGTGTATGCCGAATTTGTGGAAGAGTTTATGGCCGTACCTGTAATTAAGGGCGTTAAAACTGCCAGCGAACGTTTTGCCGGCGCAGAAGATACGTATTGCATAGAAGCGTTGATGCAGGATGGCAAAGCATTACAGGCCGGTACATCACACTTTCTTGGTCAAAATTTTGCTAAGGCATTTGATGTACAGTTTTTAACCAAAGAAAATAAACAGGAATATGTTTGGGCAACATCATGGGGTGTATCCACCCGGTTGATTGGCGCATTAATAATGGCGCACAGCGATGACCAGGGATTGATATTGCCTCCAAAGATTGCTCCTTTTCAGGTGGTGATTGTACCAATATATAAAGGAGAAGAAAGTAAAGCAATCATTGATACAAAAGTGAATGAAATAATGGCGGCATTAAAAGCATTGGGTATTCGTGTTAAATATGATAACAGCGATAACAGCCGCCCCGGCTGGAAATTTGCCCAGTACGAATTACAGGGCGTACCCGTAAGGCTTGCCATGGGCCTGCGTGATATGGAAAATAATGTAGTAGAAATTGCCCGCCGCGATACCAAAGAAAAAAGCAGTGTATCCATGGATGGCATTGCAGATACTGTTGCAAAACTGCTGGAGGAAATTCAGCAGAACATGTACAATAAAGCACTTGCTTTTAGAACTGAGAACATAACCATTGTTGACAACTGGGATGATTTTATAAAAACGCTGGATGAAAAGGGAGGATTTATTTCGGCCCATTGGGATGGCACTGCAGAGACCGAAGAGAAAATAAAAGAGCAAACAAAGGCTACCATACGCTGCATACCAATGAACAATAAACAGGAGGAAGGAGTTTGCATATTAAGCGGTAAGCCAAGCTTGCAAAGGGTTTTGTTTGCCCGTGCTTATTGAGGAATTAGTAATTAGTAATTTGGAATAAGGGTCAAAGCCTGTGGCTCACAACTCATAGCTTTACGGCATGTCAATTTATATGCTAAATATTATTCAGTGGCTTGAAGCACATCAGTTCCCCTGTATATTCAAGTCTTTAACACATTTTGACTGTCCGGGCTGTGGCATACAACGAAGTTTTGTTTTGCTGTTAAAAGGAGATGTGATTGCTAGTTTTTTTATGTACCCGGCTTTAATGCCAATTATCATACTTTTTGCCGCATTGATTTTGCACCTGATTTTAAAAATTAAAAATGGACCAAATATTTTAAAATACATGTACTTTTTTTGTACGGGTGTTATTTTAGTAAGTTATATTTACAAGCTACTAACAACCAAAACTATTTAACATGACCGATCAAAACCGCGATTACTTAAACAGTAATAATACAAACGCCATGCAACTGCCCAATGCTACGGCAGTATTGGTACTGGGAATTCTGTCAATTGTAATATGCTTTATATGCGGCATCATTGCGCTCGTGATTTCCAATAAAGATCTTGCCTTGTACAGGGCCAATCCTGAGCTTTATTCAACTGCATCTTACAATAATATAAAGGCCGGGCGTATTTGTGCAATAATCGGTATTGCATTGCAGGTACTCGGGTTAATTATTTATATCATTGTTATTGCCTTTTTTATAACTATGGCAGGTACACACGCCTTTAGATAATCTTATCAATATCAAAACTAAAAAATCAGGAATGAACGATCAGCCGAATTTATTAACGCCCAACAATAATAATTATAACCAACAAACAAACTTATCCAATGCAACTGCTTCGCTGGTACTTGGTATAATTTCCATTGTTACCAGTTT
>JBKJLT010000574.1:0-23729 GCA_046596765.1 Ferruginibacter sp.
GCAACGGTTTTTTAAACGAACCGGGGATGCATTCTTTGGTAATAGATCCAAACCTGCATAATCTCCGGCTGCTTTTAAAGCTGCTCTTTTATCAGCATACTTTGCAACCATTACTTCGCGTTTTCTCTGCCTGGCTTCAATTGATTTTTTTGCCATAATTTTTTTATTTATGAATCAAGATATGAGTATCAGGTATCAAGAAAACAACTCAGTCTTGCTACTTGCTACTTTTTTACTTGTTACTTTTTTACGTTTTTAAAAGGCATACCCATTTCTTTAAGCAATTCAAATGCTTCTTCGTTGGTATTTGCTGTTGTTACAAAAGTGATATCCAGTCCGGTAATTTTATTTACTTTATCAATATCAATTTCCGGAAAAATGATCTGCTCAGTAACACCCAATGTATAGTTTCCACGGCCGTCAAACGATTTATCGTTGATGCCTTTGAAATCACGTACACGTGGTAAAGACACAGAAACCAATCTGTCTAAAAATTCATACATCTTAACTCCACGCAGTGTAACTCTTGCACCAATTGGCATATCCTTACGCAGCTTAAAGTTTGAAATGTCTTTCTTCGACATGGTTGCCACAGCTTTTTGACCAGTTATGTTTGATAACTCATCAATAGCGATGTCGATCAGTTTTTTATCTGTTACAGCACCGTTCACACCACGATTCAAACAAATCTTGGATAAACGGGGTGCCTGCATTACAGTTTTGTAACTGAATTTTTTCATTAAAGCAGGTACAACTTCTTTTTTGTACTTGTCTGCTAACCTGGGTTTGTTTGTTGTTGTGCTCATTATTTGATTACCTCCCCTGATTTTTTAGCGATTCTTACTAATTTTCCGTTTTCTCTGGTAAGTTTAACTTTAGATGGACCACCAGATTTTGCGTCCCAAAGCATCACGTTACTGATGGCGATCGGAGCTTCAATTTTTACAATACCACCTTTGGTGTTTTGTGAAGTTGGCTTGGTGTGTTTGGTTACGATGTTTACACCTTCAACCAATACCTTGCCTTTTTCTAAAATGATTTCCAACACTTTACGGGGCTTCTTTACATCTTTATCTTCGCCGGTAATTACTACTACCGAGTCGCCTTTTCTAATGTTGAATTTTGGTTTAAATCTTGTACTCATTTCTTTTAATTTGCAAATTTGCAAATTTGCAAATTCGCAAATTCGCTTATTTATTCTTTATAAATTTTATAGAACTTCCGGAGCCAATGAAATGATCTTCATGTATCCTTTATCTCTCAACTCACGAGCCACTGGCCCAAAAATACGGGTGCCTCTTGGTTCGTCAGATGCGTTTAGTAATACCACTGCATTATCATCAAAACGGATATAAGAACCATCTTTACGACGTAATTTGTTTTTTGTTCTTACAATAACTGCTTTACTTACAGTTCCTTTTTTAACACCACCGGCAGGCATGGCATCTTTTACAGTAACTACAATCTTATCACCTATTTTAGCATAATCCTGACCACTGTTTCCCAATACACGGATACATAGTACTTGTTTTGCACCACTGTTGTCTGCTACGTTTAGTCTGCTTTCTTGCTGTATCATTTTTGTTTAGCTTTTAGCTATTAGCTGTTAGCCTTTAGCTTGTTTCTTATAATTTGTGTACCCTGCTAATAGCTAACAGCTAATAGCTAACGGCTTTCTTACTTCACTTTCTCAACCACTTCAACCAGTCTCCAGCGCTTTGTTTTGCTTAACGGGCGGCTCTCCATGATCTTTACAGTATCACCAATGCTGCACTCATTCTTTTCATCATGAGCATGAAACTTGGTAGACTTTTTTACGAACTTACCATAAAGCGGATGCTTTACTTTACGTTCTACACTTACGGTAATGGTTTTATCCATTCTGTTGCTGGATACCACTCCTAATTTCGTTTTTCTTAAATTTCTTTCTACTATCATTACTGTTATTTTTGGATTATTATAATCCTGCCTGAACTTGTTTTAATGTTGTTTTCAACCTGGCAATATCTCTTCTTAAAGAGCGAATGCTTTGCGGATTCTCCAGTGGAGAAATTGCATGAGCAAATGAAAGTTTCTTCAAACGCAATTCATCTTCAGCAATCTTTGCTTTAAGATCAGCCTCACCTAAACCTTTCAGTGTATTTAAAAAATCAACTTTCTTTAACATTGTTTATTAATTTGCTAATTTGCTAATGTGCCAATGTGCAAATTGCACTTTCAACACTTTTATTTTTGCTGCCTGATGCCTGAAATTTGCATATTTGCATATCAGCACTTTGGCATATTTTTTTATGCTTTGTAATCGTGACGAACTACAAACTTTGTCTGGATTGGTAACTTCTGTGCAGCCAAAGCAAATGCTTCTTTCGCAACCTGCATGGGTACACCATCGCACTCAAACAAAATTCTTCCGGGTTGTACAACTGCTGCCCAACCTTCCGGATTACCTTTACCTTTACCCATCCTTACCTCGGCTGGCTTTGCAGTAATAGGCTTGTCAGGGAAGATACGTATCCAAACATTTCCTTCACGTTTCATATGTCGGGTCATTGCCTGGCGGGCACTTTCAATCTGGCGGGCACTCATCCAAACCTCATCCAGTGCTTTTAATCCAAAGGTTCCAAAAGCCAGGGTTGCTCCACGCTTGGTGTCACCCTTCATCATTCCCCTTTGCGCCTTTCTGTGTTTACTTCTTTTTGGTGATAACATCTTAAATCAATTTGCTAATTTGCTAATGTGCTAATGTGCTAATTGCACCGCTAACACTATTCAATTTTTTATTGCCTGATGATTAAATTTGCCTATTTGCAATTCTGCACATCAGCAAATTTGGTTTTATCTTCTTCCTCCCTGTCCGCCGCCGCCACGGTTTCCACCGCCGCCGCCACCGCCTCTTCTATCTCCGCCACCGCCACCACCTCTGCGATCATCTCTTCTGTCAAATCCACCTGGTTGTCTTTCGCCACCTAATTCTTTTCCACCACCTGCAACAACATTCGGATTCAGATCACGCTTTCCTAAAACTTCACCTTTACAAATCCAAACTTTGATACCTATTTTACCATACACAGTTAAAGCAAATACGTTAGCATAATCAATGTCCATACGTAAAGTATGCAATGGAGTACGGCCTTGTTTAATTTCTTCGCTACGTGCAATCTCAGCACCACCCAAACGTCCGCCAACCTTTACTTTTATTCCTTCGGCACCCATACGCAATGCTGAAGCGATTGACATTTTGATTGCTCTTTTATAGTTGATACGATTTTCCAACTGACGGGCAATAGTATCTGCTACAATGTTTGCATCCAATTCCGGACGACGGATTTCTAATATATTGATCTGCACATCATCTTTACCACATAATTTTTTCAGCTCTTCTTTAATCCTGTCAACCTCGCCGCCCCCTTTACCAATAATAATACCTGGCTTTGAAGTGTGAATGGTAACGATCAGTTTATTAAGTGTACGCTCAATAACGATCTTAGAGATACCACCCTTGTTGATACGGGCGTTCAGGTAATTTCTGATCTTGTTATCCTCGATCAATTTTTTTGGATATTCCGTTTTACTTGCAAACCAGTTGCTGTCCCATCCACGGATGATTCCTAACCTTAAACCTATCGGATTTGATTTTTGACCCATTTTCTTTTGTAATTAATTATTGGTTTATTTAGTACCTGATTCTTTTTTTGTTCTTGTTTTTTTTGCTGCTACAGGCTCCTGAACATTCACTGTTTCATTCGGTGTAACTTTAACCAGCTTCGATTTTTTAGTATCAACGCCAGGAATATCAACTACCACTGTTACATGGTTGCTACGTTTGCGAACCCTGTATCCACGACCTTGGGGAGCCGGGCGCATACGTTTGATAACCCTTGCAGCATCAACCATAATTGTTTTAACTACCAGTGTACTTTCGTCACCTGCTTCATTTTTCTGTTTCCAGTTATTGATGGCAGATAATACGAGCTTACGTAAAGGAACAGCCGGATGTTTAGGATTGTGTTCTAAAACGGCTAATGCCTTTTCAACCTGCATACCACGGATCAGATCAACCAGCAAACGCATTTTGCGTGGTGATGTGGGGTAATTGTTCAATTTTGCTACTGCTTCCATTGTTTGTTTATGTTTAGAAAGTTTAGAAGTTTAGGCGTTTAGACCTTCGCTTTTCAACATTCAATTACGATATTTTTTTACTTGAGTGACCTCTGAAATTACGTGTTGGTGCAAATTCACCTAACTTATGTCCTACCATGAATTCTGTTACATAAACAGGAATGAATTTGTTACCGTTATGAACTGCAAAAGTCTGGCCTACAAAATCTGGAGTGATAGTACTTCTTCTGCTCCATGTTTTAATAACACCTTTTTTGCTTTTTCCTTCAATCATTGCAGCAACTTTAGCATCAAGCTTAGCTTCTACATAAGGACCTTTTTTTAACGAACGAGCCATGTTTTTTTTAATTTGCCAATGTGAAAATTTGCAGATATGCAAACTAACCACATGGTATTTATCAATTTTGTTTATTTGTGTTGCCTAAGGCTACACCATTTTAACATTTGCAAATTTGCACATTGGCACATTTGCAGATTTATTTTATGAGTTAGGTAATTTCTTACCATTTCTCCTTGTGATGATCAATTTACTTGAGCCTTTGCCTTTAGTACGTGTGATCTGACCTTTAGCGTATTTACCTTTACGGCTACGTGGATGACCACCAGAAGCTCTACCTTCACCTCCACCCATCGGGTGATCTACCGGGTTCATCGCTACAGCTCTTGTGCGTGGACGAATACCTTTCCAACGGTTACGGCCTGCTTTACCCATGCTTTCCAAACTATGATCACTGTTACTTACAACACCCACGGTTGCGTAGCATTTGATCAACACTTTTCTTAACTCGCCACTTGGCATTTTTAATATTGCGTACTTTTCTTCTTTATTGCTTAACTGGGCTGATGTTCCTGCACTACGTACAAGTATTCCCCCCTGGCCTGGTTGCATTTCAATGTTGTGTACGTTAGTACCCAAAGGCATGTTCTTAAACATCAACGCATTTCCTAATTCTGGTGCAACAGCATCACCGCTTATCACGGTTTGTCCAACCTGTAATCCCTGTGGAGCAATGATGTAACGCTTTTCTCCATCAGCATAATTTAATAATGCGATGAAGGCAGTACGGTTTGGATCATACTCGATGGTTTTAACAGTTGCAGGAATATCTTTCTTATCTCTTTTAAAGTCGATGATACGATACATGGTTTTGTTTCCACCACCCATATAGCGCATTGATCTTCTACCCTGAGAGTTACGGCCGGCTGTATTCTTCTGTGCTTCAAGCAAAGATTTTTCCGGAACATTAGTGGTAATCTCTTCGTAAGCGTTACCAATTCTCCACCTGGTTCCTGCTGTTGTCGGTTTGTATTTTCTTAATGCCATTGTTTGTTATTTTTTCAATTTTTGCGGTAATTGAATACCATTCATTATTAAATATTTTTTATCCGCTTAAAATCCTGAGCGGAGTCGAAGGATTAGATTCCGCTGCCGTACAAATCAATTGATTCTCCTTTAGCAACGGTTACAATCGCTTTCTTTTTAGAAGGCTTGCGGCCTACTATAAAACCAGCTTTGGTATATTTTGATTTTGCTTTTGAAGGCACAACAATGGTATTTACATTATCAACAGTAACACCATAGAAACTTTCAACTGCTTTTTTAATTTCCAGCTTATTAGCTTTTTTGTTCACTACAAAAGAATAGCGGTTCATTTTTTCTGTTTGCTTGTTAGCTTTTTCAGATAAAATCGGCTTTATTAATACATCTGACGGGTTCATAACTTTAACAATGTGCAGATTTGCAAATGTGCAAATGTGCTAATTTATAAATTTGAGTTCTTGCTTTTTATTATTTGCAAATTTGCCCAATTGCATATTTGCTTATTTTTTATGCTTCTACAGCTTCCACATTTTCATCACTAAAAATCTTTGCTGCACTTTCGGTTAAAACCAAAACATTTGCATTTAAGATATCATAGGTATTTAAATCGCTCAATAAAGTACCGCTTACAGTTGGTACGTTACGTAAACTTAAATACAGGTTATCGTTGTATTCAGGAATAACAAACAAGGTCTTCTTTCCTGCAATGTTCAGCTTGCTTAAAATACCGGTGAAGGTTGATGTTTTTGGAGCATCCATTTTCACATCTTCTAAAACGATGATCGCATTTTCTTTTGCTTTATAAGCCAAAGCACCCATCTTAGCCAAATCCTTAACCTTACGGTTTAATTTGATATCGTATTTGTGTGGTTTTGGTCCAAAAATAGTACCACCACCTTTATACAAAGGGTTACGCAAATTACCTTTACGGGCACCACCAGTTCCTTTTTGCTTGTGTAATTTTTTAGAAGAACCTTTAACTTCTGCACGGGTTTTTACCTTGTGCGAACCCTGACGTTGTGCGCCCTGGTATTGCTTTACAGCCAGGTAAATAACGTGGTCGTTTGGCTCAATACCAAATATCTCATCAGGTAATTCAACCGATCTGCCGGTTTGCTTTCCTTCTATATTTAAAACATCTACTTGCATTGTAATTTTTATTTAAACTTTAGAAAAGTTTTATTTTATCCTCTGAACTTTGTAAAAGTGTTATAAACTTTTCTAAAGTTATTTTTGAATTAAAACAATTGAACCGTTGTGGCCCGGTACCGAACCACTAACTAATATGTAATTCTTTTCTGCGAAAATTTTAACCACTTTCAGTCCTTTCATTGTAACTCTGTCCTGACCCATACGGCCACCCATGCGCATACCCTTGAATACACGGCTGGCATCAGATGAGTTACCAATAGAACCTGGTGCACGCTGACGATCATGCTGACCGTGAGATTGCTGACCAACACCTTTAAAGCCATGACGTTTTACAACACCCTGGAAACCTTTACCCTTGGTTGTACCGACTACTTCAACAGCATCGCCTTCGGCAAATATGTCAACAGTAATTGATTCACCAATATTTTTGTCTATTTCGTTATCGCGGATTTCCTGAACGAATCTTTTAGGAGAGGTTTGCGCTTTGGCAAAGTGATTGATCTCAGATTTTATGGAGTGCTTTTCTTTTTTATCACCAAATGCTATCTGGAGAGCATTGTAGCCGTCTGTTTCAACGGTTTTCTTTTGTGTAACTACGCATGGGCCGGCTTCAATAATAGTAACAGCAGTTTGCTTGCCACTTGCATCAAAGATACTCGTCATGCCGATTTTCTTACCAATAATACTTTTCATTGTATCTTGTTTATATCCAGCGCTCCATTTGGCTTCGATACTTCGACTTCGCTCAGTACTCAGCCTGACATGGAGATAGATGTTCAATATTTTTTTTCTTTTAAGAACTTACCTGATGCTATCCTGTGCGGAGTCGAAAGACACTCACCCAGGAAGTTCATTAGGCTTTGATCTCAACATCAACACCACTAGGTAAGTCTAACTTACTTAAAGCATCTACCGTACGGCTGCTGCTGGTGTAAATGTCTAATAAACGTTTGTGCGTACACAATTGAAATTGTTCACGTGCCTTTTTGTTTACGTGCGGAGAACGCAAAACAGTAAAAATTTTCTTGTGTGTAGGTAAAGGAATAGGCCCTGTTACTACAGCTCCGGTACTACGTACCGTTTTTACAATTTTTTCTGCTGATTTATCAACCAGGTTATGGTCGTAAGACTGCAATTTTATTCTGATTCTCTGTGACATATAAAAAGAACTTTTTAAATCCGTTTTTTAATTTGGAGTGCAAAGGTAAGGGTTGAGAAGTAAATAGCAAAGGAAAGGTGAAAGTTTTTTGGAAATAGTTTTTGGGGTCATTTTATGAGAAATGGCATCTTAAAAATCAAACTGATGGTAATTAGCCCTTCTTTCTATATTTCCGTTGCTATTGTTCACTGAGGCTTGGCGATTGGGCTGGCATTTTATAATTTTCCGCCCAAACGTTAGCCCATTAAAAAACTATAGTTGAAGGTAGATACAAAAAATTGATATTTGTTCGTCTGCTAGAACTATTGCTGATAGAGAACTACAACCAGCCTATTGCCAAACCTAATGTAAGCTGCTGTTTATCTTCAATTTATCTTTAAGTTGAGCTACTGTCAATTCTGGTTTTGCTAAATGAACAACAGAATGACAGTTAGGGCATAACGGAACTAAATCCGTCTTAGGGTTAACCTGATATTCGTTTTTAATTTCTGAAAGTGGCCTGATATGGTGAACATGAATAAATCATTTTGCAATGTCACCAAAAGTTTGTCCAAAGTCAAAACCGCAAGCATAACATTTGTCTCCAAGAGCTTCTATACATTCAATTCTTGCTCTTTGGTTCCTTTCATACTTGTTTACGAAAACCTGAATTACTTTTCCTTCCTTTAAAAATAAGTGCTCGTCAAATGGTTGTGTTTCGGTTGATAGTCTTTCCTCGATAGGAAGTCCATTGTTCACCAGTCCTAAGTTTTCTAAGGCTTCCTGAATTTCCGGTAATAAAGTCCAACCATTTTGCTTTGAATATCCATTACTAATCATATTAAACCATCCCAGAAAGCCACCTTGCAAATTACCTTCATCATCTTGATATGTACCGCCAGGAATTACATTTAAAAAATCAGCTATTGCTTTTCCTAATCTTCCAACTTGTCCGTTTGCAATAATTATAGCCGGATTGTTTGGGCTTAATAAAATAGCTAACTGTTTTGCTGTAGCACTTTTGTTGTCACATGAATATAGAAGTTGTAAAAGTTCAATTTGTTTTGGTGAGAGATTTTCAGAAATTACTCTTTCGTAATCTTGTGTTGTCAAAATTAGGCTGCCGTCTTCATCCACATTTTTAAATTAAATAGTGTCTGCAAATAGCAGCTTACATGGGTATCTAAGCTTTGTTCGCCGTTGGTGTAAGATACATGATACGGGGAAGAAAATAGGATATTTCCATGAAGATACGGGACAAAAACGGCTAAAATAATTAAGTTGACCAATCTAAAAAAAGAAATTTAATATTGAAATTCAACAAAAGTAGAAAACCTTTCAGTGGAAATTGCTTCAACCGATGGGAAAGAAATGGATTTTAATACTTGAAAATGTTTGTCTTCTGTTACAAGATATTTTGCGTTACCTGCAATGGCACAATCACAATATTTATTATCGTCCGGGTCTCTGTCAATTAAATTCCAATGATAATAAGTGCTTATCAGTTTTACATTTGGTAGTTCTATTAATAATGCAATAAAACTATTTGCAGTAGACAAGCCATATTTTTGTTCTAATATTTCCTGATACTCTAAAAGTATTTCGTTTGTTAAAATAAGTTCAAAATTACCTTTAACCAATGACTGATAAATATTATGGTAAGGAGATTTTGATGTAATACAAATTACAAAAACGTTACAATCTATTACAACCGTCATACACTATGCAGATTTTCTGAAATGTTCAAGTTTCCACTTTTCAAAGACTTCAGTTGTATAATTTTTTTCTTCAAAAGCATTATCTGCACTTCTTACCACTTTATCTGAAAGATATGCAATCAGCAAAGATTTAATTTCTGCTAAATCAGATTCCTCTTTCATATAATCTAAAACCTTTAATAGTTCGAGTTGTGAAGCGTTTAAATCTTGCATTTTTTATACTTTTATCAAATATACCATTTTTTGTAAAATTCATTATTCTTAGTAAATAGCCTGCAAGTATTGCCTCCACCTTGTCTCGTACAATGCAAAGGACACCTGCCTAAACTTTCCTAGTCCTTCTTCTCTACCGAACCACTGCTGCTTTCAGATTTATTTACAGTTGCTGCCCCCTTATAATCAATAGAGCCACTGCTGCTGGCCTTGGCATTTAAAGTAACGCTGGCATGAATCTGAATATCGGCACTGCTGCTTGCTTTGGCAGTTGTATTTTCACTTAAAAGCTCAAAAGTATTAATATTGGCACTGCTTGATGCCTGTGCATCATAATTTTTTGTTTTCCCCCGAAGCGTTATCGTTGCGCTGCTGCTGGCATCGGTTTCAATTTCAGGTGCATCTACTTCAGCTTTAATACTGGCCGAACTGGAGGCCTTAAAGGTGAGCCTGCCGCTGCCGGTAAGTATATTATCAGCCACTACATCGGCTGATGCAGATGCTTTGATACTGGTTATTGCAGGCGCAGTTACAATTACTTTCATGTGTACATCTGAATAGTTGTTCAGGTCTTCCGTATTTATTTTTAAGGTATTGCCCGAAACCTTGGTTACTATATACTTGATAATATTATCATCGGCTTCTACAACTACAGATGCAACAGCACCTGTTTTAACTTCTACTTCAAAACTGCCGCCAACCGAAATAGCATCAAAACTGCCGGTATTACGGGTTTCGGTTATAATATTGCCGCTGCCGGTTGTATGATTGCAGGATGCTAAAGTAAAAACGATAAAGACTAAGATCAAAAAGTATTTCATGGCTGATAGTTTGTGTAAATATAAAACTCTTAAGATGAAACTCAAATGTGTGGAGTTAATAACTTGCACATATTATTTACCTTCGCAGCTATATGACAGAAAAAATACTTATTCTCGATTTTGGCTCACAGTACACACAGCTTATTGCCCGTAATGTAAGAGAAGCCAATGTGTATTGCGAGATTATTCCTTACAACAAAGAAATAGTTTACGAACCGGGACTAAAAGGAATTATTCTGGGAGGCTCGCCTTTTTCGGTTAGTGAAGAAAATGCATTACAGGCTGATATAAAAGCCATGGTTTCCAAAGTTCCTGTTTTGGGCCTGTGTTACGGTGCCCAGTTAACTGCAAAAATGTACGGCGGCAAGGTTGAGAAAAGTGATAAAAGAGAATATGGCCGTGCTATTTTTAAGATTGGAAAAAACGATACTTTGTTTGAAAACGTATCTGCAACTTCGCAGGTGTGGATGAGCCACAGCGATACTATTAAGGAATTACCGGAAGGATTTGAATTGCTGGGAACAACAGAAAGTATACCGGTTGCTGCGTTTAAGCGAACACAACCCCCTCCGCCCGTCCTGAGCGATAGTCGAAGGGAAGGGGGAGCCAGCGGAGAAAGTAGCGAAGGAAAAACCTGTGCCTTATACGGCTTACAGTTTCATCCAGAAGTTTATCATTCTGCCGAAGGCAAAACCATTATTAAAAATTTTTTGGTAAACATTTGTGATTGCAGCCAGGATTGGACTCCTGCGCATTTTATTACCGATACTGTTGAAGCACTTAAAAAACAGATCGGCAATAAAAAAGTTATTATGGGCTTGAGCGGCGGTGTTGACAGTACCGTAGCGGCCACATTAATACATAAAGCCATTGGCGAAAACCTGTATGGCATTTTTGTTGACAACGGCGTTTTACGTAAAAATGAATTTGAAGATGTACTTGAAATTTATAAAAAACTGGGGCTCCATGTGATTGGTGTTGATGCAAAGGAGCATTTTTATAAAAAACTGGCCGGCAAAACTGATCCTGAAGAAAAAAGAAAAGCAATTGGCGGTGGATTTATAGAAATATTTGACCAGGAAGCATCAAAAATTGAAGGCGTGGAGTTGTTGGGACAGGGAACCATTTACCCCGATGTGATTGAATCACTTTCGGTACATGGGCCATCTCAAACTATCAAATCTCATCACAATGTAGGAGGTTTGCCGGATACTATGAAACTTGGGCTGGTAGAACCCCTGCGTGCTTTATTTAAAGATGAAGTAAGGCGTGTTGGGCTTGAGCTGGGTATCCCTCATGAAATGTTATTCCGCCATCCTTTTCCCGGGCCAGGCTTAGGTATACGTATTTTAGGAGAAGTAAATGCAGAAAAGGTACGGTTATTGCAAGATGCTGATGCGATTTATATTAATGGGTTAAAAAAATATAACCTGTATGCAACTGTTTGGCAGGCAGGCACCATCTTGTTACCTGTAAAGAGCGTGGGTGTTATGGGTGATGAAAGAACTTACGAGTTTACAGTTGCATTAAGGGCTGTAACATCGGTTGATGGGATGACAGCAGATTGGGCGCATTTACCTTATGAGTTTTTGGCCAATATCAGCAACGAGATAATTAATAATGTACCGGGCATAAACCGTGTGGTATATGATATAAGCAGTAAGCCACCGGCAACTATTGAGTGGGAATAGAGTTTAGGGAGTTTAGTGGTTTAGGGGTTTATAATATAATTTGATACAAAAATCATGATACAGGTTATGAATAAAAAATTTACTTTGGTTACAGTTATACTGATTGCATTATTTGGCCCGGCAAATGTAAATGCCCAGACTGATACAACTATAAAACCTGTTTACCATATTGGTATTTTTGCACCTCTTTATCTTGATTCTGTTTTTAGTAAAAATACCTTTAAATACAAACAGGCGGTTCCACGCTTTATTGCACCCGCGGTTGATTTTGTACAGGGTGCATTAACCGCATTAGACAGTTTACAGGCTGGCGAAGATTATATTAATGCCAGTGTTTACGATACCAAATCATACACAGAAAAAATTCCCGACCTGATACACAATAAAAAATTAGATAGCCTGCAACTGATCATTGGCAGTGTAAGAGATGAAGATTTTACTCAGCTTGCTGCCTTTGCCTTGCAAAAGAATATTCCTTTTATTTCTGCAACTTATCCTAATGTTTCGGGCGTTACAGCAAACCCATTCCTGGTTGTAATGAATTCCACCCTTAAATCCCATTGCGACGCTATTTACAGTTATATACTTCAAAACCATGGTACCGATAAGATTTACCTGTGCAGGCAAAAAGGCAAACAGGAAGATATGGTTGCATCCTATTTTAAGATGATGAATGAGCCGGATGGAAAACCGTTACTGCCGATAGAAATGCTGAATATGGATGACGATGTAAGTGCAGGCTTTCTAAAATCAAAATTAGACAGTAACGGTACCAATATTATTATAGGGGGCAGCCTGGATGAAACATTTGCCAGCAACCTGGCAAAAGCCAGTTACGAATTACATAAAACTTATGCTATCAGTTTAATAGGTATGCCAAACTGGGATAACTTTTCGGCATTGTTCAATAAAAAAAGCCTGGCTGGTTTCCCGGTTTATTTTACCACACCGTTTTATACAGAAAAATCCGATGCTTACAGTAAGTCGCTTACAGCGGCCTACTACAAAAAATACAAAGGTAAACCCAGTGATATGGCCTATAAAGGTTTTGAGTCGGTTTATTTATTCACAAAACTGCTTATAAAAAATCCAAGCGATTTTATGAGTCATATAGCTGACAAAGACCTGAAAGTTTTTTGTGATTACAGTTTTAAGCCTGTAAAGACAAACAATAAAGCTGATGTGCCCGACTATTTTGAAAATAAACATTTGTATTTAATAAAGATATTGAATGGCACTATTTCAAAGGCCTGGTAGCCTGCATTCAGGATACCATCATTTAACCCAGCTTTGCAGTTGAAATCTACTGCGGCTTCCAAATCCTTCACAGCTAAGCCTTTCCGAACACATTTTTTGAATTCAAAATAGTTCACTATTCTTTCATCCAAAAAATAACCTGAAACCCTTATCTGTTTTGTATTTGAAACCCTCGCTACAATTTCAACTGCAAAATCTGGGTTTAACTAAAAAGCAGGCTGACTGGCCTGCTTTTTTATTGGCGTTTATTTTTTAGTTAACCAGATATTTACGCTGTGTAAAATATAATAAGATAAACAACAAAGCAATGCCACCACCAAAATACATGGCAACACCGGTAAGGGCGAATGCACCAATAAATAAAAACTGGGTTAAAAACGGCAATAATTCTCCAACGATGTATAATGGAAACCCTTGCTTTTTAAGTTTACGCATTTGCAGTGCAGCATAAAAACAAAGTGCAGTAGCTGCCAGTGATAATAAAACGATCGGTATGCGGTTTTCGTAGGCTTTGGTAATCATCTGTATCATTTTTTCCGGATCACCCATCATTGATTTCACCCAACCTGGCATGTTATCAGAATTCATCTGCCCGGCAAGTTTATCAAGTCCATCATAAGATTTTTTTGCTGTAAAGAAACTCCATAAAGACCCCAGCAATTGCAGGGCACATCCAATAAAAGTTAAGATGGTAAGTACATTTAAACCTGTGGGTAGTTTAGGTTTTACATTTTCATCAAACGTTAAAGCATCCGTGGTTGTTTCTGGTGTCATGATAGTTAGTTTTTTACAAAAAAAATGTGAATGGCAAATCAAAACCAAATCTAACAAAGTTTGCGATACAAACTGTGGTAAAAAATCTACCTGAAAAAAGAAGCTATTTTTTTCTTTTCAAATTCAGATAGTCAAGAAAATAAACAATTTTTACCGTTACTTCGTTGCTGTGGGGGTTATTAACAGATTTTCCAAAATTTTTAAAATAAGTAGTGTTGTTGTAAGCATCAATATTTACATTACTGCCCAGTGCATTTTTCCAGGCAATGGTTAACCTGCTGCCCAATAAAAAATCCCAGGTAAAAAACATATCAACATTAAAGGTGTTGAAGTTTAAATTATGATTTGCTAAAAAAACGGTATCACGCCAGTAACCATCCGGTTTTAAGTTGTAAAAATTAGTGTTCTGCAGCAACGACCAGTAATGCCGCATTCTTATATTCACATTCATTCTAGATGTAAAATTGTATTGAGCACCTACTATGGCAGTATTCGTTTTTAAATTACGACGGGAAATTACAGGAGAGCCATCCGGATTCAAAAGCACAGATCCATTCGATTGTATAACGGCACCCCAGTTTCCCTTATCCTGCATAATATCCATACTTGTGCTTAGTTGAAATTTATCACTGAACCTGTACCGCAATGCCAGGTTGCCGTTCCAGTAAGGATCATTGGGCAGGGGCGATTCTGCAGCGCCCAATTTCCAGCTTGCATAAAGTTTTTTACGGCTATCGCTGCTGCCATTAACGCCCATATAATAGTAAGGTGTGCGCCTGAGAAAATAACCAGTATAAACATCTGAATGAACAAAGTAATCCTTCTTCCAGGCTGGGCTGCCTTGCAGGCTGACGGTTACATCCCAGAAGTTTTTAAACAACATGAAAGCACTTGCTTTCAACTGTAAACCCGACCATTCAAAAGGTTTATACAGGTAACTGTTTGTAAAACTGAACCTTAAATTATGGTTCAGAAAGTGGCGTGTTGGCTTATTGATAATATACCCGATGCTGCCGCTGTAGTCAAAAGAATTATTATTTTGTATAAAGCCCAGATCATTGGGATCATACTTATCACTCTCTATATTTAACGATGCCCTGTACTGAAAAATACCGCTAACTTTACCAAAACCTGCGCCAGTTGTAAATCCGTTTGTATTTTGCTGCTTACCCCAAATACTGCTATAACGGCCCAAAAGTGAAAAATTATAATTATTTTTTTTGTCGAATAACGAAAGATCAACACTGCTTACATTGGCATTGCGGCTGTTGCCCTTGCGCATTACATTGGTATTTGTAAAACTAACCGACGAACGGTTCTTTAAAGCCTGGTCAAAAACGATGATATTGTAATTGGTGAGCGGTTCAGTTAAAATACTGGTGTCTTTTCCTACATTCAGATCTCTGATTTTTGCATACATAGGAGCAGAAATTGCATTAAAAACGCCTATGCCTAAATTTTCCTTTGTACGGCCCGAAAATTTTGTAGCATTATACAAGCGGGTTATACCGGGGTTTTTTTTGATATCGAAGTCGGGCATGTTACCGTATGTATTTAAAATGGTGCCAGCCCGTGCCGGAGCAGCGCCAATTCTTCTGGAATAAAACAAACCTGCCTTGTTAAACAACTCTGTTCCTTCGGTAAAAAATGGCCGGTAATCGTCAAATTTCACTTCAAAAGGCGACAGATTTAATAATACATTATCGCTTTGCACCTGCGCAAAATCGGGTATCAAAGTCATGTCCAATGTAAAACTTTCGTTGATGCCGTACTTTACGTCCATGCCTCCGCTGCGTAAAAATTCTGTAACATCGCCTTTTGATGTTGGTGATACCCTGAAACCTCCTGACAAATAGGGTAAAAATGATAACCTTGTGGGCGGCGATATTTTTTTGATACCCGTCCACACACCCCACTGATTTAGCTCGCCGCTGATGTTTGGATTGATAGAATTCCACACACTGTTTTCATTTTCTTTTCTTGTAAAACGTGCAAAGTTTATACCCCATTCCTGCAGCTCTTTTTTTGAAAACCTGATAGCACTTAACGGAATTTTTATCTCTGCTACCCAGCCATCTTCCTTAATGCTGGTTTTACTTTCCCAAACGGCATCCCAGCCATTATCGTACACCAAGCCACTTTGCGATAATTTTATATCGCTTTGCACATTTGCCGGCGACACCCTGAATACAAATGCATTCTGTTTATCACGATAAGTATCAAAACCTACAGTAAAAATGTCAACATCCTGTCTGTCTAATACATCACGGGCCGTTAACTGTTTGCGTATATTTGACGGATGATCGTACATGTACGCACCAATGTATATAGCACTGTTATCGTACGCAATTTTTACTTTGGTATTACGGGTTGATATTTTACCAAAAACGGGTGAAATAGTTATGAAATCGCCGGCAGGCTCTATAACCTTCCAGGCTTCGTCATCAAGGTTACCATCTATTTTTATGGCCGAACTTATTTTTACAGCAGGTATGCTTCTAACCTGTGCTTTCAAAACAGAGGGTAAAATTAGCAGTAGGGCTGGTATTATAAGGCGGGTTAGCATTTAAAGATTATTTCAAAGATAAAATATTATCATAAAAAATAATCGACGCTTTCCGCTTTTTATTTGGTATCGTAAAAACACTATGTATTGTTCCTGCGCAGCAGCTCTTTTTTAATTAAACCCAATTCTCTTCCTGTTTGGCCCGATACAGAACTGTTCTCCTGCGCCCTGCGCATGAGGTATGGAATAACATCTTTTATTGGCCCGAATGGCAGGTATTTACTTACCGAACAGCCCGATTTTGCAAGATTGAAAGTTATATTATCGCTCATGCCATACAATTGCGAAAAATGCACATGTGGATGATTGTGAGGTAATCCTTTTTTATCAAGCAACTGCGTGGTATAGAGGTTACTATATTCATTGTGCGATGCCACAATTACATATATTTTATCAATATGATCAATACAAAACTCAACACCCATATTGTAATCGTCATCGCAGCTTTGCTTATGGGGTTGTATGGGCGATGGATAATTCATTGCTGTAGCACGGTTCCTTTCTTTCTCCATGTAGGCACCCCTTACTATTTTTGCACCAAGGATAAAATTTCTTTCTTCGGCAGCGGCATACGAATCTTTTAAAAACTGCAGGCGGTCGTGCCTGTAAAACTGCAAGGTGTTATAAATTACTGCTTTGTTTTTATTAAAAATATCCATCATTAAAATGGTGAGTGCATCAACCGGATCCTGTATCCAGGTTTCTTCTGCATCAATCAATATTCCTATATTTTTTTTATCGGCCACTTCGCACAATTGCTGCATACGCAAACGTACCTTATGCCATTCTTCTTTTTCTGTATCAGGTAACCGTTCAACCGCATTCAGGTATCTTTTCATTAAAGTGCCCGAACCATTATGCATGGCAATATCCAGTTTTTCTAATAAAGAAAAACGGGCAAAGCCTGTAACTTTAATACTCATGAAAGGGATATTGGCTTGCGTGGCCGCATAATCGATCACTCGTCTAAACTCATCACGTGCATGTTCAAAATTTTCTTCACCTTCTTTGCCCTCTACCCCGTAATCTAAAATAACCTGCACGTTGTAGGTTTCCAGTTTATCGGCAACTTTTGCAGTTTCATCCAAAGTCTCTCCCCCAACAAATTGCTTAAAAATTGTTTGCCGTATAGCAGTTTTTGTAAAAGGCAGATGCCATTTAATGGCAAGCGGCGTAAGCTTTAGTGCTGTGTTTACCAGCCAGGGTTTACCCATAAAGCCAAAGAGGAAGTTGGCCTTTTTTAACTCCGCATTTGTTTTATAAGCAAAAGCATATTCTGTATTATCGAAGGAAATCTTTGTTTGATTGGTCATAAATAGCAATTCAGTAATCGAAATTCATAAAACAAAGACGAACTGCCAAATAAAAAGCGTGAGTGGTGAGGCGTGAGACGTGAATGGTGAGTGGTGAATGGTGAGTAGTCAGCCGTGCTTAACGTTTAAATATTTGTATACACTCATTCACGTCTCACCACTCACCACTCACGATTTCCTGCTCACAACTCACCACCACCATTCACGTTGCATCGCCTTATCTTTGCAAAAATTTTACCATGGATAAGAAAGCAAGTGAATCGCTGGTGGTGATGACAGAACTGGTTTTACCCAATGATACCAACACTTTTGGAAACCTGATGGGCGGCCGCCTGATGTATTGGATGGACATTGCTGCAGCCCTGGCCGCCATGAAACATTGCGGTGCACCGGTAGTAACGGCATCTGTTGATAATATTTCTTTTGAAAATCCGATAAAGCTGGGCAATGTGGTACATATTGAAGCCAGTTTAACCCGTTCATTCAACAGCAGCATGGAAGTACACCTGAATGTTTGGGGCGAAGATGCCATTCAGCAATACAGATATAAAAGCAACGAAGCGTACTACACATTTGTTGCACTTGACCCCAATGGTAAACCACGACCGGTTAATAAATTAATACCCGAAACAGAAGATGAAAAAAAATTGTTTGAAGGGGCTTTAAGAAGAAGACAGTTAAGGCTGATACTGGGTGGAAAAATGAAGCCGGAAGATGCTGCTGAGTTAAAAGCTTTGTTTATCAAGGATTAAAATGTGGCTATTGAAGCAATGTTTCACAACGGAGAATAGTCTTCTATGTGTAATTCTATGTTACCTATCTGTCTATTGTGGGTTTACCTTTTAACAACATAGTTTTTAATAGCACAAACCGTTAAGGATTAGAAACATCATCTTCTATTAACTGTGGTTTAAATCTTTTACTTTGCTCAATGGCATCCATAATCTCTTCCAGTATTTTTTCTGTTGTGTCTTCGTAATTGATCTGCATCGGATCTTTAAATGTTACTGTTAGCCGGGTTCCCTTGTTTATCATTTTAAGACCCTTTTTATCAAAGGCGGTACTAAAACCATCAATTACTACGGGTACCACAATCGGTTTATGATGCTTTATTATAAATGCCGTACCCTTGCGGCCAGGCACATAAGGTGTAGTAGTTCCTTGCGGAAATGTAATAACCCAGTTTTTTTCGAGGGCCCTGCTAATTTTGCGGGTATCACTGGGGTCCAGTCCTTTTCTTACTTCTTTGCTGTCATCTACCCAAGTACGTTTGATCATAATTGAGCCTGCAAGCGCAAAAATTTTGCTCAGCAGGTTTTTTTTCATCGTCTCTTCGGCCGATACAAATTGTACCCTGGTATAAGGCCACAACAAATAATAGGGCACGCCCAGCCCATTCTTTTTTCGCCAGCTTATGGCACAAAAAATATGTAAAAAGCAGATAACCTCGGCAAAATAAGTTTGATGGTTACTTACAAACAGCACATTGTTTTTGGGCAGTTTTTTCAGTTTCTCCATCCCATTTATCTGCAACTTATTAAAAATAGCAAGCCCCGGAAATGAAAGAGAACCGATAACGGTGTACACCAGCCCTTTTACAAAACCCGATTCCTTAAAAGCCTTCAGCATATTGCCCATGTATCAATCTTTTTTTAATAGCATTAATCTCCGCTGCAATTTATATAAACTCTTTTCAAATAAATAAAATTAAACTGCTATCGGGCACACATTATATTTGCAGCCATGAAACTGAATACGGTAATTTTTGATATGGATGGCCTGCTGATAGATTCGGAACCGCTTTGGAAAGAAGCTGCCGAAGCATTGTTTTTAACGTATGGAATGCAATTGACTACACAGCAATACAATGGCACCACCGGTTTAAGAACAAAAGAGTTTTTACTGCACTGGTTTAGCTATTTTAATTTACCGGATGCAGAAATTGAAGATGCAGAAAAAAAAATTGTTGACCGGGTGATTGAATTGGTTAGCCAAAAAGGCAAACCCATGCATGGTGTACAGCACATTTTTAATTTTTTTCTGGAACGAAATTTTAAAATAGGGCTTGCAAGCTCATCTCCGCCGGAATTAATTAACCTGGTTGTTGAAATGCTGGGAATTGGTTCATACCTCCAGGCTGTTTCATCGGCCGCTGGCCTGGCTTATGGAAAACCCCACCCGGAAGTATATTTAAACTGTGCCCAAAAATTAGCTGCAATGCCCGCCCAATGTATCTGTTTCGAGGATTCGTTTAATGGAATGATTGCGGCAAAAGCGGCAAAAATGAAATGTGTTATTGTTCCATCTGTACACGATTCAAAAAATCCGGTATGGGGAGCAGCAGACCTGAAAATATCTACCCTAAACAATTTTAATGAATTATTGCTGAACGGCATACAGAAATAGCGAATACAAACAGTGTAATGTTTTTCAGATTTTCTCCTCAAAAAATAAATGAAAAAATAAATTTCTTGTTTTTTTTGCGAAAAAAAGTATATTTGACATGTGAAAGTAAAGTTTCACCAAAAAATACATAAATAATCAACTTTTTACTCATAACTAAAAACTACACAATGAAAAAATTATTACTATCGTCAATAATCATGTTAGGTGTTTGCGGTATTGCGGCTGCTCAAACTGATGCTAAATTAGCAAAACAAAAGCAAGTAGCTTCTGCTTCAACCATTTCTGCTGCCCCAACTCCGCAGAAAGCTGCTATAATGCCAGCAAGTGACGACGTTGCTCCAGCTCCAAAAACTGTAGCTGATAAACAAGCTGCTGCTGCCGCTGCCACAGCACCGGTAAGGCCTGCAAAAACAACTCAAGCCGCTTCAACTGCACCTACTTCAACTACTGTAAATGCTGAAGGAGTTATTGTTCCTGCTGAAGTAGCAAAACCTACAGACGTAAAGAAAAATAAACAATAATTTTTAAGAATTTGAAAAAATCCTCCGAAATTTCGGGGGATTTTTTTTGTCTTTTTAATTTTCGATATAAAAAAGAATGAAAACCATTTTATTACTCCATGGTGCTATTGGTGCTGCTGATCAGTTATCCAAACTGAAAGAAGAACTGGCAGATTCATTTTCTGTATTTTGCCTCAATTTCAGCGGCCACGGCGGATCTGCCTTTGCTGATGAAGAATTTTCTATTCGCCTTTTTGCAACAGAAGCAGTTGCATTTTTAGATAAAAATAAAATAGACAACATCCACATTTTTGGATACAGCATGGGCGGCTATGTGGCCATGTATCTGGCAAAAAATCATCCGCTTAGAATTAAAAAAATAATTACCCTAGCCACCAAATTTAATTGGGATGAAACCATTGCTGAACAGGAAATAAAAATGCTGAACGAAGAAAGGATTCAGGAAAAATTACCAGACTTTGCTGCGGCTCTAGAAAAAAGACATGCCCCTAACGATTGGAAAACTGTTTTACAAAAAACCGCCGCCATGCTTATCCAAATGGGAGAAAATAATCCATTAAAACCTGTAGATTATCCAACTATTCAGCATCCCATTTTACTGATGCTGGGCGACCGTGATAAAATGGTTACCCTTGATGAAACCGTTCAGGTATATAAAAATCTGCCGCTGGCGCAATTAGCAATTTTACCGAATACGGCCCATCCTATAGAAATGGTAGATGCAACCAGGTTAGCCAATGAAATAAAGTCTTTTTTGTTGTAAAACCTCCTGGTTTTCGGCTCAAAATTCAAATAATTGGCAAAAACTGTCTGAAATCTGCCGTGAGAGCCAAAATAGGTTCTTTTTTAACCCTCAAATCCCCGATATTTTACTACCTTCGCCCTCCCGTTTTAAAAACCACGGGAATCATTTATGTCTTTCAATATTATTAAACAATTAAACGCAGATGCACAGGAAGGTTCTGTTCCCACACAAAATGGGGATGAAGCTGCTGCGACAACAAACGTGCCTGTAGAGAACGTTATGGAAGAAACAAACGAAACACTATCAACAACAGAAGTTATTGCTGAAGCAGCACCTGATGTTGTTGCAGAAACAACACCAGAAGTTGTTACAGAAACACCTCCTGTTGTTGACATTGAAATTAAGGCACCGGTTGAAGAAACTATTGCAACTGCTCACGACGATTTTGACTGGAGTGTTGACAAACGCAATGTTACGAGTTACACTGCCGATGAAAAAGCAAAGTACGACACCGTTTACGACAACACCTTTAAGCAGATTGCTGATGGCGAAATGATACAGGCAACTGTAGAATCTTTAACCAAAACAGATGCTGTTGTAAACATCGGTTTTAAAAGTGATGGCCTTATTTCTTTAAACGAATTCAGAGACATCCCCGGTGGTGTTAAAGTTGGAGACGTGATTGAAGTAATGGTTGTTGAAAAAGAAGACAGGGAAGGTAACCTGCACCTTAGCCGTAAAAGTGCCCGTACAACACGTGCATGGGAGCGTATTGTGGAAGTACATAAAACCGGCGAAATTGTTACGGGTTTGGTTACCAGCAAAACTAAAGGTGGCTTGATCGTTGATGTATTTGGCATGGAAACTTTCTTACCAGGTTCTCAGATTGACGTGAAACCTGTTACCGATTACGACCAGTTCGTAAACAAAACCATGGAATTTAAAGTGGTTAAGATCAACGAAGCAATTAAAAATGCGGTTGTATCTCACAAAGCACTTATCGAAAGCGATATTGAAGCACAACGTGCTGAAATTATGGGTAAACTGGAAAAAGGCCAGGTATTGGAAGGAACGATCAAGAATATCACTGATTTTGGTGCATTCCTCGACCTTGGCGGTTTAGACGGTTTATTATACATTACCGATATTTCATGGGGACGTATCAACCACCCAACAGAAGTACTAAAAATGGACCAGAAACTAAACGTTGTGGTATTGGATTTTGATGATGATAAAAAACGTATCAGCCTTGGTTTAAAACAATTAACGCCTCACCCTTGGGATACCCTTACCGAAAGCCTGAAAGAAGGTGAAATTGTAAAAGGTAAAGTGGTTAATATTGAAGACTACGGTGCATTCTTAGAAATTATGCCAGGTGTTGAAGGTTTGGTACACGTAAGTGAAATTACATGGGCCAACACTCCTATCAATGCTAAAGAGTTCTTTAAATTAAACGACGAGTACGAAGCTAAAGTTGTTACGCTGGATAAAGACACACGCAAAATGAGTTTGTCTATCAAGCAGATGACCGAAGATCCATGGAGCAATATCGAAGTTACTTTCCCTGAAGGAAGCAAGCACATGGGTACAGTTAAAAACATTACGCCTTACGGTGTGTTTGTTGAATTAACTACCGGCATCGGTGGTATGATCCACATCAGCGACCTTAGCTGGTTAAAGCGTTTCAACAACCCGAATGAATATACAAAAGTTGGTAACGAAATTGAAGTTATCATCATGAATATTGATAAGGACGGGCGCAAACTGCAGTTAGGACATAAGCAGATTGAAGAAGATCCATGGAACTCACTGGAAACTACATTCCCTGTAGGCAGCGAGCACGAAGGCACAGTTGTGAAGAAAGATGATAAAGGTGCTATTGTTCAATTGCCTTACGGACTGGAAGGATTCGCTCCTGCCCGCCACCTGGCTAAAGAAGATGGAAAAACAGTAGGTGTTGATGAGATAGCTAAA
>JBKJLT010000002.1:0-12313 GCA_046596765.1 Ferruginibacter sp.
TATTTTTCTCCGGTTACTTCATCAATATCAAACCAGCTACCGGTTAAATTTAACCCGGTAAACCCGTGCAATACAATACCAAAAAAATAAGCGATAATAATGGCCATGAAAAATGACGGAGCGGATATGCCGGCAATACTTGAAAAAACGGCAGTTGTATCCATCCATGTTCCTTTTTTAACAGCAGCAATAACACCCAGAAAAATACCAATGATTGTGGCAAAAAGCATTGCAGCGATTGCAAGGATCAAAGTACCGGGTAATGCTTCCATCAATACCTTGCCTACTTCTTTTTTTGTTTGATAACTTTTACGCAGGTAGGGAATTTTAAATCCGAATTTAGTGTTGCCTCCAATAAAAAATCCTTTGAGTTGTTTTTTTTCAATATCGGCTTTGCTGTGAACGCATACCGGTGAAACATCATTCACATACAAAACAAATTGTTTCCATTTTGGTTGGTCCAGGTACAGATCGCTGCGGATATTATCCATTGTTTTTTTATCGCCGGTTTGGCCAACAATCATACGGGCCGGATCGCCAAAACCCTGAAACATAATAAAGACCAATACTACTACGCCGAGCAGTACCAAAAAAGAGTAAAAAAGTTTTTTAAGTAGATAATTCAAAGTCTTATTTCGAATTGTTTATGTCGCATTTATTCTCCGGAGCAAAGACCTGGAAGCATGTTTTTATTTCATCACTTTTTCTGCATCATAACCACCCCATTTATTTTTTACAACCGGGCCGTTCATTAAATATAAAGTAATATTATTGCGGGCTGCTGTTTTTAATGACGTAGCGTCGCAACTTAAAACCGTTAATCCCTTTACATCAATCAATTCCTTTGCAGCTTTAGGATTGGGTGTAACCAGGTACAACGGTACTTTTACTACTGCATAAAACTTTTTAAAATCATCATGCCATTTATCCTCTTTATTAAAATCTTTTGCAAAAAGCAAATAATATTCTCCAGGTTGATTCAGTATCGCCTCAGTTGTATCATTTTCATTTTCTGTTTTTAAAACAAAATCATTTATCAGGGGAATATTATTTTTTCCTTTCTCAACCAGTACCTGTTTGCGCTCTGCAAATTCCCAGGTGCTGTCGGGCAATGCACTTACCGCAAACTCTTTACTTTCTCCATTTTTTTTGTAAACAAACTTGTAATCAAATTTATCCGGTACGGCATCTTTAGGCATTTTGCGTAATTCCAAAATATTGTTTCCTGCCTTAAAAGGAAGACAATCTTTTACCGGTAAATGATTTAACACATACCATTGCAGGCCCAATACGCCTAACAGCGCAATTAAAAATACGGTTGTGCTCACTGTGTTTGAAAATAAGGGTTTGATATATTTTCTGCCAAACAAAATGAGCAGCACCAATATCAACAGCACAATATCTTTAGTGAATGTTTGAATGGGAGTAAGCGGAATACAATCGCCAAAACAGCCACAGGCCCGTATCTTACCACTAAATAAAACATAACTGGTAAGAAATGTAAATAACAGCATCAGCAAAAGCAGCAACCACGAAACCATTTTTGTTCTCCAGCCCAGCAATAAAGCAACACCCAAAACAACTTCCAGTGTTATCATTACCAGCGAAAACATGAGTGCCTGTTCATTTAACCAGAGCATCATGCCTTTCATTATTCCTTCAGATGCCCATACTTGAAAAAACTCCTGCATTTTGTAAGCAAGCCCCAATGGGTCAATGGCTTTTACCAGGCCGGAAAAAATAAATAAAATGCCCACTAAAATCCTTGCTGTGTTTACTAACGTTTTCATATTTTTTTATTTAGTTGATTCAGACCGCTTGCAGCGTGCCGACTCTGTACCATGATTCAGACCGCTTATAGCATCCCGACTCTTAGTGTTTTTCTTCCTCAATTAAAATAAGACCAAAAACCGCATAATTAATGATGTCGTAAAAATTGGCATCAATACCTTCGCTGATGATGGTTTTTCCTTTATTGACCAATATCTGTTTTATGCGTAAGATTTTTGCCAGTATCAAATCAACAAAACTTTCCTGGCTCATTTCACGCCAGGCTTCGCCGTAATCGTGGTTTTTATCCTGCATTAGTTTTTTAGCAATAGCAACTTTTTCGCTGTACAATTGCTGCACGGTTTCATAAGGCAGGTCTTCCAACTCATCATCATGTATATCAAGTTGTATTAAACCAATGATGCCGTAATTTAATATCCCTATAAATTCACTTACAATGTCATCGTCAATTTTTTGTGTGCCGTTTTCCTGTATGGTGCGTATTCGTTTTGCTTTTATGTATATCTGATCTGCAACAGAAATGGTTCTGTACACCCGCCAGGATGTACCGTAATCTTTTGTCTTTTCTAAAAAAATTGTTTTGCAGCTTTCAACTGCCTGATCGTATTGCTGGTTCGTATTCATTTATCGGTTTGCATTTGTAACTTGTGCTATATTATTCCTACCTGTCGGTAGGCAGGCTCAAAAATAATTGAAAAAGATTTGATGAACAGCATAAACTGTAAAGGAAAACTTTTAAGTCTGGATGAGCCACTGGTAATGGGTATTATCAATGCAACACCCGATTCGTTTTATGAGGGTCATTTAAAATTAAATGTGAATGACCTGCTGGTGCTTGCTGGCAATATGATAGCCGATAGAGCAGCCATACTTGATATTGGGGGCTTAAGCACCAGGCCTGGCAGCCACCCCATTTCCCTTCAGGAAGAAACAGACCGCGTTTTGCCGGTGATTGAAAGTATTCATGCTACTTATCCCGATACTGTTTTATCAATAGACACCTACAATAGTGCTGTTGCCAAAGCCGCAGTAAATGGCGGAGCCTGCATTATTAATGATATAAGCGGTGGTAATTTAGATGCTGAAATGATGGAGACTGCTGCAAATTTGAGCGTGCCTTATATATGTATGCACATGAAGGGCACACCTGCAACCATGCAACAGGCTGCAGTTTACAGCAATGTTGTACAGGATGTGCTGGACTTTTTTATTGCAAAGATTGATGTATGCACTAAGGCCGGCATTAAAGACATAATTATTGACCCCGGTTTTGGTTTTGCCAAAACAATAGAACATAATTTTAAATTGCTGAAGAACCTGGATGTTTTAAAAATTACCGGCAAACCAATCCTGGCAGGATTATCAAGGAAGAGCACCATTTACAAAACACTGGGTATTAATGTAGCTGAAGCATTAAACGGTACAACGGTTTTAAATACTATGGCATTAATGAATGGAGCTTCTATATTGAGGGTGCATGATGTAAAGGAGGCAAGCGAAGCTGTAAAACTTTTTAATGCGTATAATACCATCTTTATTTCATAAGTAGTACGCCATGGCGGACTGCGTTGAAATATTAGATGGTAATTATGCCAACAGAAAATTTATTAAACTATTTAAACTTTAGCCGGCATAAAAAAGCGCCCTGAAAAAATTCAGGGCGCCCAATCGGATAAACAGTATTTTTTTATTCACCTGGTTTTTTTGGCGCACCAGGATTTTGTTGCTGGCTTTCCTGCATTTTCTTCATCATCTCTTCCTGCATTGCTTTTTGCTTTATTGCAAAAGCTTCTTCAGTTATTATATCGGTAATTTCCATATCGAACATTAAATTTTCGTTTGGTTTTATCTTTTCTCCATTTCCTCCCGGGCCATAAGCCAGCGATGATGGAACGTAAATGGTAGCTTTAGAACCTTTTTTCAGTTGCATTAAAGCATCGGTCCAACCTAAAATGATAGTTCCCAGTTCTCCAACTTTAACTTCATAAGGTTCTGCATGTTTAAAGGCCGGATCTATGTTAGAATCAAAAACCTTTCCGCTGTCTAATGTGCGGCCGGTATAATTTACAACTGCAACATCTTTGTTGGTTATCTTTTCTCCGGTTCCTTCAGTTGAAATGGCGATAAAAGTTCCCCATTTACCCTTTTGAGCTTTAATATTATTCTTTGCCAGGTAATCCTCAATCAATTTACTGTCGGCCTCAATCTGCGCTTTTTTACCTGCAAGTTCTTTTTCAATTTCTTCTAACTGTTTTTTGTAAATCTTTGGTTTTTGTAAAGCTGTTTCTGCCAGGTTAGCACTGTCAGCTTGCTCACGGGTTTTAAAAATGTTAATCAGTTTTACATGTGTGAAAAGGTATTTGCCCTTTTTCATAAATACAGGCATTTGATTCTGTGGATCTTTAAACACCGTATCAGTAAGCAACCTGATGATCAGGCTATCGCCCTTTTTCATCTGCTTTAGAACCTTATAATATGCCATTGGCGTATTTACAGTATCCAGCAACTGAATGCGTGACATGTAATCCCTTGTATCCATCAGCACTGTATCTTTTGTACCGCCATATACCTGTTTAATATGTATCTGAATAAAATTGCCGTAGTCGGCAGTTTTGCCGCTTCCTGAAGAGATGATCTTGTATTCAAGCCCATCAGCTTTTTTAAATGAACCTGTACAGGCAGATAATACCAGTATACAAATTGCCGGTAAATAAATCAATTGTTTCATTGTGTGTATTTTATTTTATGTTTTTAAAATTGATAACTACTTAATTGTTCTTTGTTTTCTTCGAGGGCCTGTTTAAATTTCAGCACCACTTCCTCAAGCGGTTCTTTATTGAAACCGCCGGCCGCATTAAAATGACCACCGCCGTTAAAATATTTTCGTGCAAAAGTATTCACATCAAATCCGCCTTTGCTTCTGAACGAGCTTTTACGTTCTTCTCCCCTGTCTATAATCACTGCGGCAAGTTTTATACCCTGAATACTTAAACCATAATTCACCAAACCTTCTGTATCACCAGTCTTTACATTGAATTTTATCAAATCGGCCTGTTGAATGCTCATCAGCACTGCGTTGTATTCGTAAAAAACTTCCATGCGGTTTGATAGTACGTGACCGATAAAACGAAAACGGTTCTCCAAAAAATTATCAAAAAGTGCCTCGTGTACATGGCTATGCTCCAATCCCCTTTCCTTTAATTCGTACACCATTTTATGCACGCTTGCCCTGGTAGATGGAAAACGAAATGAACCGGTGTCCGTCATTACGCCTGCGTACAAACATTCACCAATTACCGGGTCTATTTTATCAATATTGCCCGATTCAACAATAAAGTCAAACACCATTTCTGCAGTTGAACTTTTATTTACATCACTAATTCCGTAAGCAAAACATTCAGTCTGTGGCTCCTGGTGGTGATCAATCAATATCCTGTCTGCCTTTGCATCTTTCAGTTTTTCCTCCATCCTTTTGGTACGGCTCAGTATATTAAAATCCAGGCAAAATATCCAATCTGCAGCTTCAATCAATTTATCAGCATTATTAGCCTGACTTTCATAGTCCAGTACTTTATCGCAGCCGGGCATCCAGTTTAAAAAATCGGCCCAGTTTGTAGGTGATATTACCGTACAGTTGTGCCCCAACTTATTTAAAAAATGATAAAGCCCCAAAGTAGAGCCCATCGCATCGCCATCAGGCTTTTGATGCATGGTTATCACCACATTTTTAGGTTGATTCAGTAAAGGAAATAAGTTTTTGATGGCTTGCATAAAGTGCGCAAAAGTAGTGAACAATTTGGGATTTTAGATTGACGATTTTAGATTGGTTAAAAAATACTGTTAATTTCCTCCACATAAAATCTAAAATCTACAACCTAAAATTTGCAAACCCTCCTTATCTTTGCGGCTCAAAAAAAGAATAAAATGAGTAACAGAACTTTTACAATGATTAAGCCCGATGCTACCCTTAAAGGAAATACCGGTGCTATTTTACAAATGATCAATGCTGCCGGTTTTCGTATTGTAGCAATGAAAATGACTAAATTAAGTAAAGAAAAAGCAGGTGAATTTTATGCGGTACATGCTGCAAGGCCTTTTTATGGCGAACTGGTTGATTTTATGAGCAGCGGCCCCATTACAGCAGCCATTCTTGAAAAAGACAATGCAGTTGAAGATTTTCGCAAACTGATTGGTGCTACCAACCCTGCAGAAGCAGCCGATGGTACTATACGTAAATTGTTTGCAGCATCTATAGGCGAAAATGCAGTGCATGGCAGCGATAGCAATGAAAATGCAGCTATTGAAGGAGATTTTTTCTTTAGTAAGCTGGAGCAATTTTAATATAACCGATCATCTTATAATTGGCAATGCCCCTGTTTAACCAGGGGCATTTGTTTAAATCAATCTTTTGGGAGCTGATTTTGTCTAAGCATATAACGTTTAAATAGCTTCATTATTATAATCCCTTACAATAATAAAACCGGTATTTAATATTACGGTAGTGTGCTGTGTCCCCACCGCCCACGGCGAGCCGACCCGGTTGGCGTTCCGCCAAACGGGGGTAGTGATTTTAGTGTTACATGATATTTTCAGTTTGATACCATCTCTAAAAGGGAAAGTTGTAGATTTGAGATACAGCTACCAAAGAATTTATCTTTGCCCAGCAAAACTATATGAAGAATATTAAGTTAATTGAAGTGCCTTCTGAAATTGGAGCCGGTACAAGAGGTGCCAGCCTGGGCATTGAAGCCATCAAGATTGCAGCACTCGATTTTATGAGTAATTTTTTTGTTCACTTTCCTTCTGAAAAGATTGAAGTTGAAAACCAGCTATTATACGAGCCCATTCAATCGCCTTATGCCAAACGCATGCACGGTGTATTAAACATAACGGAACGTATTAGTAAAGCGGTTTCAGATTCTATAAAAGGGCACTTTTTTCCGGTAGTACTCAGCGGCGATCACAGCAATTCGGCCGGAACCATTGCTGGTATTAAAATGGCAAAACCTAAAAGTAAACTGGGTGTAATTTGGATTGATGCCCATGCCGATCTGCACACACCACATACCACCCCATCGGGCAATATTCATGGCATGCCCATGGCCGCATCTATTGCAGAAGATAATATAGAAATGAGTGTGCATGAACTGGATGAAAAAACCGCCAGGCAATGGGAGCAATTAAAAACTATGGGTAAAATCTCTCCTAAAGTTTTACCGGAAGATGTAGTTTTTATTTCGCTGCGTGATTTTGAAAAGGAAGAAAAACACCTGATTGAAAAGCATGGCATGAAAGTAATTACTACTGCTGAAGTAAGGCGTAACGGTGCAGAAAATGTTTGCCGCAAGGTTTTAAGATATTTGAGTGATTGTACCGATATTTATGTAAGTTTTGATGTGGATAGCCTGGATTCAAGCATTTCCCGTGGTACCGGAACGCCCGTGAGCAACGGTTTACGTGAACGGGAAGTAGAAGACCTGATAAGTAAATTTATGCAGAACCGTAAAATATGCTGTTTTGAAATTACAGAGGTAAACCCCACATTGGATAAAGAAAACCTGATGGCAGAGATAGCTTTTAATATTTTACAAAGAAGTGTGAATGTGTTGATGATGAACTAAATCGCAGATTAAATTTATTAAAAATGATTACGCAGATTTTTATTAAGCAAAGAGTGTTTTTATTGACAGTAGTAATGCTAATTAGTGGGTCCGCATTGGCGCAGAAAAATGATTTTTACGTAAAAACAATTAAAGCTTATCAAAAAAATTATGTTGACACACATGAAGTGGTGCAGGATAAAAAGGATAAGAAACATTTTCACTTCTTCCCCATCAACAATACTTACAATGTTGCTGCTTACTTTGAAAGGATTATTGATACGGTTGGTTTTACAATGGGCACATCTGCCGGCACCGTAAAGTATTTTTATAAATATGGACGACTGGATTTTATGATTGATGGTAAGGAATGCCTGCTCTATATTTACCAGGGAAAAGATTTGATGCAAACCGAGCAGTACAGAGACTATTTATTTGTACCTTTTACAGATGCTACAACAGGTAACGAAAGCTACGGCAGTGGCCGCTACCTGGAGTTTTATAAAAGAGATATACAGGCTGACAGCTTACAATTAGACTTTAATAAAGCTTACAATCCCAACTGTGCTTATGCTACAGGTTTTAAATGCCCGGTACCGCCACGGGAGAACATGTTACCCATTGCCATAAAAGCGGGTGAAATGAATTATGGGAAAGCGCATTGATCATACAGTTAGCGGTAATTTTTCTGACACCCTTATGTAATGACGCAGGCAGTCGCATCTGTACATAAAACTGATATGATAAAAGGCTACAAACTTCCCTTTCTGCTTATTTTGACCTTGACACTTTCTGCATTTCAACTTTTTGCAAGTCCGCAAATGCCTGACTACATAATTTTCAAAGGTGACACCATTGCAACATACAACTTGATTCTTGAGCAATATTTACAAAGAACGGATACTGCAAAAACAGAAAAATTATTCGGTCTTAATTTCAGAAATAATATAACCGGAGGTTTTTCATTCAATTGCTGGCGTGGCTATCAGGCAATATATAAACTTGACAATGACAGCCTTTTTCTTGTTGACATAATAAATTGTGGCGAGAGAAGAAGAGGCAAAATCGATAAAGCAGCTTCTTTTGAAAAAATGAAAGACATTTTTGGAAACAATGTTATTGGTGGCAGAGTTTTTATACACTGGTTTTCGGGCGACTTAAATTTTCCAATAAGCAATAAAGTATTGAGATGGGACGGAGTTTTTTATACAATTCATGAAAAGGAAACAGTGATGAGTATTGCTTTCGGTAAGGTTACAAGCTTGGAGAATGTAGACAATTACGTTGACGATCCGAAAGCAATTGACAGAAAAAGTAAGGATAAAATATCTGACATTTTATTCAAAAAAATAAAAAAAGTAAAGTGGATAAATATTGACAGCATTGACTGTTCTGAAAAATATTTGATAACAATTGGCAAAGATGGGAAAGTTTCTAACATAATTATGCTTGGATATCAATCAGCTGATTCGATTGATAAGTATTGGGAAAGGAATGAATACAATTACTGCATCAACACAATTTCTGGTGCATTAAAAAAATTAAAGTTTGACATTATTAAAGACAAAGGAAAACCAATTTCTGAAGACATTTATATGGAAATTTGGTTCGATGAAAAAAAGAGAAAGATTGAAAATTGGACGCACTAATAAAATTACTATGCTGGATAATCAATTACTCAAATGAACGATGTCCCCATCAGTTATAGCAGAAATTTTTCTGCCTATAAAAAAAACCGCAAGTAAAAAGCTTCCGGCTTCAAACAAAATCAATCTTAAAAATATTACATGCCCGGAGACAATTTTTTAGATTTTAATCCGGCCAGCGATGGATCCAGCTCAATTGCTTTATCACACATCTGCATTCCTCTTTCTACCATACCCTTCTTCTGAAAGCAAAGCCCGGCCTGGTAGAGGGCCTTTCCATCCTTTATATCCATTTCAAGCAGCTTCTGGCAAAAATCCAGTGCTTTATCATAATTTTTACTATCGAAAAATGCACCGGCAACATCTCTTATAAGTTCCTTATCTCCGGGCCTGCGGCTTACAAGATCACTCAATAGTTTTTCACCATTGTCAAAATCGCCGCTATAGATATAGGCAAAGCCCAGGTTTTCGTTAAAGTCGTTTCCACGTGTAAAACCAAGTTCTGCAGCCTTTGTATAAGCAACTACAGCTTTTTTATAATTATTGGTGTTTGAGTAAAGCAAAGCAAGTTCAAAAAACCATTTGCTTTTTTTATCATCAAGCAGTACAGCATTTTCATACCAGGTAATGGCCTTTGCCTCCAGCCCCATTTCCAGGTAGTTACTGGCTAAGGTATAAGTAAGCTCTGCATCTTTCGGATTTTTATTAACCTGCGCCAGTAAAAGTTTTTCAGCCTTTCCGTAATCTTCCATTTTAAAATAGCAAAGCGCAATTATCCTGTCTTTATTGGTACAGGTTTTACATTTTTGCGCCAGGTCAAGCGCATGCTGATATTGCCTGTAATTAAAGTAGATGGTTGTAAGTTCTTTAACCGCTGTTTCATTTTGCGGATCAAGTTCCAGCGCTTTAGTAAAATCAGCCTTTGCAGCATCGGTTTTACGCATTTCGTTATTGGCATATCCGTTTTCAAGATATGCATCAACAAAGCCCGGATTCAGTTCTATAGCTTTTATAAAATGATTTGAGGCAACTAAGTAGCGTTTGACTTTTTTTTCTTCCAGGCCTTTTTGAAAATAAAATTGTGAACTGTCTGAATTTTGAGCAGCTAAGCTACCCGCAATTGTAAATGTTAAGAGAAATGTGATGAGGTTTTTCATATCGGTAAGTATACAAAGATTATTCCAGCTATTGCAGGATTATACCACTTAACGCCGGAAGGTGAAGATTTATTTCATAAATACCTTTCTTTTTATCCACCAAAACCACCTTTGGAGCAGGATTATACACATTGCCCGTTCCCCAGTATTGCTTACTGTCGCTGTTAAAAATTTCTGTCCATGCGGCTTTTCCTTTTACTTTCAGTTTCCAGTCTCTACGTACAACAGGCGTCATGTTTAAAACTACCAGTATATTATTGTTCTTATTTTTTCCTTTACGCATGTAAGTAATTACAGATTCGGGGCGATGATCCAGGTCAATCCATTCAAAGCCTTTTTCATTAAACTGCAATTCGTGCAGGGCCGGTTCGTTTTTATATAAGTGATTAAGATCTTTCACGCAATCCTGCATTTGCCGGTGGCAATCATGCTGCAGTAGTTCCCAATCCAGTTCTGATTTATAATTCCATTCGGTAGTTTGCGCAAACTCGTTACCCATAAATAAAAGCTTGGCACCAGGGTGTGTAAACATGTAGGTGTATAAAAGGCGCAGGGTTGCAAATTTTTGCCATTCATCGCCGGGCATTTTATAAACCATCGGGCTTTTTCCATGTACCACTTCATCATGACTGAAGGGAAGCATAAAATTTTCATCATAATAATACATCATGCTGAATGAAAACTTGTTCTGGTGAAACTGCCGCATCAGCGGATCCATCTTAAAATAATCCAGTGTATCATGCATCCAGCCCATCATCCATTTCATGCCAAACCCAAGCCCGCCATGTGTTGTAGGTTTCGATATTTTTGGCCAGTCGCTTGCTTCTTCTGCAATTGTTTGCACATCGGGAAAATCGCGGTAAACCGTTTCATTAAAATGTTTAATAAATTCAATGGCTTCCAGGTTGCCGTTACCGCCAAATTTGTTGGGTGTCCACTCTCCTTCTTTGCGTGAATAATCGAGCCGCAGAATAGAATTTACTGCATCAACCCTTATGCCATCTACATGAAACTGATCGAGCCAGAAACGTGCACTGCTTATTAAAAAAGATCTTACTTCTCCCCTTTCGTAATTAAATATATAACTGTTCCAGTCCTGGTGATAGCCTTTGGTCATGTCGGAATATTCATAGGTGTGTGTACCGTCGAACATAAAAAGTCCATGTGCATCGTACGGAAAATGAGAGGGCACCCAATCTAATATCACTCCAATATCTTCCTGGTGAAAAGCATCTATCAGATCCCTGAAATCATCCGGTGTGCCAAAACGCGATGTGGCAGCAAAATAACCGGTGCCCTGGTAACCCCAACTTCCGTCAAAAGGAAATTCCATCACGGGCATCAGTTCTATATGTGTAAAGCCCATCTTTTTTACATAGGGCACTAAATGTTTTTTTAACGCTGTATAACTGTTATAACTTTCTTCGTCTGTTTTAACCGGGCGCATCCAGCTGCCCAAATGCACTTCATACACACTCCAGGGTGCGTTAAGGGCATTATGCTTTTTTCTTTTTTTCATCCAGCCTGCATCTTCCCATTTATGATTTGTTTGCCAGGTTATGGATGCCGTTGCAGGCCTTAGTTCACAATACTGGCCATAAGGATCAGCTTTTTTTGTTACTGCACCTTTAAAGCCTTTGATATAGTATTTATAAATTTCCCCGGCGTTAATGTTGGGGATAAAACCTTCCCAAATGCCGGATTTATCGAGCCTTACAAAAAGCGGATGCGATTGTTCGTCCCATCCGTTAAACGCACCAATTACAGAAACCTTTGTTGCATTAGGTGCCCAGACAGCAAAATAAAAACCATCGGTATTTAAAACATTCAAATGGTGGCTGCCAAATTTGTGATAGCCATTATAGAAAGTACCGTTTTTAAAATTCACAATGTCTTCAATAGTAAATAACGAGTAATTCCAAACCGGTTTTTTAGAATCAACAAAATGCTCGTCTTCATATTTTAAATGCAAAGGATTGGTTGTTGCATTGCTTTCAGATGGAGCAGTATTTACCGGTTGTTGCTTTGAAGTTGCCATTTATAGAAATAACATTTTAAGATCTGATTTAAGAACGCACTTTTACTTTAACGTAAATTTAAGAATAACGATTTAGTTTAG
>JBKJLT010000091.1:0-3667 GCA_046596765.1 Ferruginibacter sp.
TTCAAAATCACCGTCTCGTCCTCGTCTCTGACGAGGATGTTTTGGTTTAGAGACTTAAGTCTCAACTGATACCCAAAGCCAAACTGTTTAAAAAATCAGAACATTAGCTATCTTTAATTTCAACCACAAAAAAACGAGATGAAATGAATAGATGGAAAACCATTGCAATAATTTTTGCATTTCTTACATTTTGCCGTTGTTGGCGTTACTGCTTCTCTGCCGTTGTTGGCGTTATTAAACTTTAAACTCTCACTCTTTAACCCCCATAAAATATAAAAAACGGAAGCCGTCGTTGTGCGTCCACGCCAACGACCGAAGCCAGGCAAATACATGCCAGCAGCTAACATAAAACGCCAACAGCAAAATGGCTAACGCTTCGGCTGTTGGCGAGACGCTCAACAGCGGCGTTTGTATAGCCCGCAGTTTTTGTTTTGCAGTTGTTGGCATTACTGCTTAAGTTTATATTTTCCGCCGTTGGTGTCCGTACCGCTGGCAAAGCAGCGTTGGCAATCACCAACAACCAGCAGAGTCAAAGCAAAATAATTACTCCCTCAAAATGCCCAACATGTTGTTGGTGTTGCCTAACCACAAAACCCATCACACAACACGCAACAACGGCAATCAAAGGGCTTCGGGCTAATCTTCGCCCCCGTGGGTGTTCCAAACTCTTCGCCCCCGTGGGTATTCCAAATTCATCGGTAAGCCAACGCCTAACACTTTGAGCTCCGCCATTGTTGGTGTTCGTGCCGCTGGCAAAGCAGCGTTGGCAATCACCAATTTATTACGAAGACTATGATTATGTAAACGATGCAATTGCCAGGGAGAAAGAAATTAAAAAATGGCGACGGAAAAAGAAAGACTTACTTATTGATAAAACAAATCCTGAAAGAAAATTTTTAAATGAAGAATTACTTGGAGAATGGCCACCTGAAAATGCCAGTCATAGAAAAGATCAATAGATCTTTTTAGATTTCTGCTTTCGTCGAAATGATAAAAAATAAGTGAATTTATATTCTGTTGGTTTTTACACATTAATTTTCACCCATTTTGCCTTCGCCGGTTACTACCAGCGTTTTCAGATTATAGCCATCGCGAATGCCGTTGTGTGTTTCGCCAACAGCCGAAGCCCGGCAAAATCAGGCTAAAAAAAGCAAATACTTCTTTCGCATCGGTTTGCATACACTATCTACAGTTTCATTTTACCACACTAACAATTGAAAAAGCAAATACTGAAGAGTTGAAAATTCAATACTTATTTTTTTAAATGTGAAAAATAGTGTTGTATATTTAAGTGCTGGCGGTTATTTTATTGCTACACTCTACAAATTAAAGTAGCTATGGCATACAAATCACAAAATCGAAGAAAGTTTCTGACAAGTTTAGGCTTGACAGTTGGTACAGGAATTTTGTCTTCAAGCTTTAAAATCTTACAACCCAAAGTTGAAACAGAGGAATGTAAAAACACACCTATTTTAGAGATTGGACCTTATGCTGTAATGCAATATAGAAACCAAGCTGACCACGACATCGACCTTACAAAAATAAAAGGACAAAATGGTGTAGCAGCAGGACAGCATATTTTTGTTTATGGTAAAGTAACAGACAAAGATTGCAATCCCATTCAAAATGCTATTGTTGAAATTTGGAGTGCAAATCATTTTGGCAGATATAAACACGAGTTTGACAATAAAGGTGAAGTTGACCCTCACTTTCAAGGTTGGGGACAAGCAATCACAAACCCACAAGGGGAATATAGATTTAAGACAGTTCTACCAGGTTTATATGCCAACAGGGCAAGACATATTCATTTTAAAATTTCAAGAAGAGATTATCACGAATTAACATCACAACTTTTTGTTGAAGGTGGAGAAAGAAATAATACAGACTTTATTCTCAATTATCTTACTCACGACGAACAACTACTTGTTACTAAAAAACTTATAGAAAAAGACGAGCAAAAACAAATTGAGTTCAATATTACACTTGACAAAGTGAAACAAGGAGAAATTCCTGAAAAAACTGTAAGAGAATATACAGGAAAGTATTTACTAAAAAATGCACCATTTGATTTAGAAACCTTGGCAAAATCTTTAACAGGAAATACTTATAAAGACATTGTTATTGAGTTGACAAATAAAAAGTCATTACTCTTTATGCAAACTCCTTTTTCGCCAAAAATTGAAATTGGTTGGACAGCAAAAGATGAGTATCAGTCTTGGGCATTTAATAACAGCTTTATACGTTTTATTAGAGATGACAAAGGAAAAGTAAATGGATTAAGATTGCATTTTAGCGAAGCACAATATATTGAAGGAACAAGGAAGAAAAAAAACCGCTGACATGGGTGGCTTCCGTCCCAGCGGGTAATATCATTAAGTTAAGCCAATAACTCGAATGAATTAATCATCTCCTAAATAAATAAGGTAATAAGGTTGCACGTTATTATTTTACATTTTCTACTAAGGTTTACAAGCAGCTTAAAAAACCTTAGTAGCAACCAGCATCAATTGCAGCCAACCTCATTACCTTATTCTTAACTTAATGACATTGCCCCGCGGGGTTTTCGCAACGTCCCTATTTTGCCCCCGTTAGTTTTAAAGCATTTGAAGATGCGTATAAATTGCTTACAGAAAATTTACAGCCAAATGGTTTATAAGCTGGCGTTTTTGAAGAATTGAAAATGCCAGAGGCTAACTGGAGATTGGTACAAAGCGAATTTTTTATTGTTTTGGATTTTTAAGAATTTAAAGAGAAGACAAATTATTTTTTCAGTAAATTACACTTACGCAATAAACAGCACTAAATGTATAATACAAGTTTGCTGATTATCAATATCAATTTAAGAAAATGAGTTGCGTGTTATAACAGCAATGCTAAACGTTATCGGATATGCTAATTCAACAATAAGAACATAAAACCCGATTAAATAAAAATGGGTATAAATGTAAAATATCATTATGGCTAATATTTTTCAGGATGATTTTTCAAAGCTTGAACACGAGGGATGGTCCCGGGTATCTGACTTGTACGAACAATCCTGGGCAAACCTCACCAAACAGTTTATTGAGCCATTGCTCGAAGCTGTAGATATACATCCTGGCATGAATGTGTTGGATATTGCTTGCGGGCCCGGTTATGTTGCTCAAAGTATTTGTTTAAAAAATGGCGTCCCAACGGGAGTTGACTTCTCTGCCTCAATGATCCAACTCGCAAGAAAATTATATCCTCATATTGAGTTTGCTGAAGGTGATGCGCAGGATTTGAATTTCAAGGATAGCACATTTGACTGCGTTATTATGAATTTCGGTATGCTCCATTTGGTAAAGCCACATTTAGCTATATCAGAAGCATGTCGGGTTCTGAAAAAAGGCGGACGCTATGGGTTTACAGTTTGGGCAGGGCCTCAAAAAAGTCCTATAGCAAAAGTGATGAATGATAGTATAATCAAGTTTGCCGATCAAAATATAAAAATGCCTGAAGCTCCTTCGCACTATTTATTCAGTGATGAAAAATTGTGCCGTAAAATTTTGGTTGAGAACGGATTTAATGAAGCAAGCATCTCTTTTAAAAATTTATTAGTAGAATGGATTGTGCCTTCAGCCGATTTTTACTTTGAAACTGAATTAAATGCCGGAGTGCGAACGGCAGCTTTATTGAAACTTCAAAC